>NZ_UAPU01000005.1:735000-1035000 GCF_900445255.1 Anaerobiospirillum thomasii | reverse complement strand
GGCATGATCAAGAGCATTGGTGTTTCAAACTTTCATGAGCATCATCTAAGACCTCTGCTTGAGTATGATATCAAGCCTATGGTCAATCAGATTGAGTTCCATCCAGGCTTTATGCAGCAGGATGTAGTGCGTTTTTGTAAAGAGCACAATATTTTAATTGAAGCCTGGGGTCCTATGGGCACAGGCCAACTGCTTGAAAACGAGATTTTAAAAGAAATAGCAGCTAAATATGACAAATCAGTAGCTCAGATCTGCATACGCTGGTGTCTTGAATGCGGTACTGTGCCTCTGCCAAAATCAGTCAATACCGATCGCATCAGGTCCAATGCCCAGGTCTTTGATTTTTCACTGACCCGTGAAGATAAGATGATTATTGACAATATGCTCTACTCAGGAGGCTCAGGTCTGCATCCTGATAAAGTGGACTTTTAATAAAATATAAAAAAACCAAAAGCCCTGAAGCTAAATCTTGGCCCCTGATGATAAAGCCATGCAGGTACAAAAGAGTAGCTTGAGGGCTTTATTTTTATTAAAAATAAATATTTAGAGTGCAAATAAATACATTTTAAAATTTGCATTTACGGTTTTTGCTCCTAAACTTTAAATAGGGAGTCAGTAAAGTCTTGGGGGTATGTATGTCAAATTTAATGTATGTGCGTGAGGCCACTGCAGATGACAGTGCCATCATTTATAGATTTATTCTGGAGCATGCCAGGGAAGAGGCTCTTGGTGAGAATGTAACTGCCACACAGGAGGATATTGAAAATAATATCTTCAAAGAAAAAATGGCCCATGTGCTTTTAATAGAAAATGAGGTGCATGCCATTGTAGGTTATGCCATCTACTTTTTTGCCTTTTCAGCCTTCAGCGCCAACAAGGTTTTATATCTTGAGGATCTTTATGTTTTAAAAAATTACCGAAGAGGTGGTTTTGGCAAGGCATTAATGCACAAACTTGCAAGACTTACTTTAGATAAAGGCTGCACCCGCATGCAGTGGCTCTGTCCTAGGGAGAATCTGTCGGCTCTGGCCTTCTACAAGACCTGGGGCGCCAAGTTTTTTGAAAACTACAGTATCTGCCGTCTTGAATATGACACTCTAAACGGCGTGGCTGACTTTTAGCAGAGAGTAACAGATAAGGTTAAAGAAGGCGCAGCTTTTAGGTCAGTGCGCCTTTTTTTGCGTAAGTTAACAATATATTAATCTTGCTCATGTCAAATTTATAAAAATTTTTTAAAATATAGCATTGATTAGTATATTTATTTATAAAACCAAGCATGATTTATTTTACATCTGACCTGCATTTAGGACACAGCAATATCATTACCTTGTGTCAAAGACCTTTTGCTGATGTCAAAGAGATGAATGAGACTATTATTGCCAATTACAATGCAGTTGTAAGGCCTACAGATACTGTCTATCTGCTTGGCGATCTGTGCTATAGAATAAGTCCTCAGGAGGCCAATACCCTGTTAAAGCGTCTGCATGGCCGCAAGATTTTACTGCTTGGCAATCATGACAAAAATTACTGTGCCTCACTTTTTGTAGAGATACTTGATTTTAAATACTTAAAGCTAGATGGCGGCATACGCTTTGCTCTTATGCATTATCCTTTAATGGAGTGGCCGTCCTTTCATCACGGCAGCTATCATGTGCATGGACATATACATGAGAATATGGGCTATAATCTGCGCAATAGGGATAAGGGTATAAGACGCTATGATGTCGGGGTGGATGCCAATAATTTTTACCCTGTAGCATTAGATCAGATAATAGAGTTTTTTAAAGACTAAGACATGGATTTTAAATTAGAAAGTGCCTTTGCGCCTACAGGAGATCAGCCTGCAGCCATTGACAGTATAGTGGATAAGTTCAAAAAAGGTGCCAAAGAGCAGACTCTTTTAGGTGTCACAGGATCTGGTAAAACCTTTACCATGGCCAATGTCATTGCCAGGCTTAACCGTCCTACCATGATCTTATCGCACAACAAGACACTTGCCGCACAGCTTTATGGTGAGATGCGTGAGTTTTTCCCGCACAATGCAGTTGAGTACTTTGTCTCCTATTATGATTACTATCAGCCTGAGGCCTATGTGGCAGCCACTGACACCTTTATTGAAAAGGATGCCAAGGTTAATGATCATATAGATCAGATGCGCCTTAGTGCCACCAAGGCTCTGATGGAGAGGCGCGACACCATTATTGTCTGCTCTGTCTCTGCCATCTATGGTCTTGGCGAGCCTGAGACCTATTTAAAAATGATGCTACATTTATCGCGCGGAGAGTTTATCTCACAGCGTGACATCATAGATAGGCTCTCCTCACTGCAGTACACAAGAAATGATGTGGGCTTTTGCCGCTCCACCTTCAGAGTGCGCGGCGATGTTATAGATATATATCCGGCCGAATCTGAGGGCTTTGCCATAAGAGTGGAGCTTTTTGATGATGAGGTTGAGAGAATATCTCGCTTTGATCCGCTTACAGGTGAGATTATCTGTGAGCTGCCGCGTGTCACTGTCTTTCCTAAAACACATTATGTGACGCCGCGCGAGATTTTATTAAATGCTGTAGAGCAGATAAAGCTTGAGCTTACTGACAGATGCAAGTTTTTCATGGATAACATGAAGCTTTTAGAAGAGCAGAGACTGCGCGAGAGAACTACCTATGATATTGAGATGATCAATGAAATAGGTTACTGCTCTGGCATTGAAAACTACTCACGCTATCTGACCGGCAGAAAGGCAGGCGAGCCGCCACCATGCCTTTTTGACTATCTGCCAGATGACGGTCTTTTGATTATAGATGAGTCACATGTGACAGTGCCGCAGATAGGGGCCATGTACAAAGGTGACAGATCGCGCAAGGAAAACCTTGTAAACTTCGGTTTTCGTCTGCCATCGGCCTTTGACAACAGACCGCTTAAATTTGATGAATTTGTCTCCATTCAGCCGCAGACACTGTATGTATCTGCAACTCCTGCTGACTATGAGATGGACAGATCGCAGCAGATTGTAGAGCAGATAATTCGCCCAACAGGTCTTTTGGATCCTCAGATTGAGGTAAGACCTGTGGCCTCGCAGGTGGATGATCTTATGTCTGAGATTACAGACAGAGCTGCGCGCAATGAAAGAGTTTTGGTCACTACACTTACTAAAAAGATGGCCGAGGAGCTTACCACTTACTATACAGAGCACGGTATCAGGGTCAGATATCTGCACTCTGATATAGATGCCGTGGAGCGTATGGAGATTATACGTGACCTGCGCCTTGGTGAATTTGATGCTCTTATTGGCATTAACCTTCTGCGTGAGGGTCTTGATATGCCAGAGGTGTCACTTGTGGCTATACTTGATGCTGACAAGGAGGGCTTTTTACGCTCCTCACGCTCACTGATTCAGACAGTGGGTCGTGCTGCACGTAATGTAGGTGGCAAGGCTATATTCTATGCCGATAAAATCACCCCATCCATGCAGCAGACTATGGATGAGACAGCAAGACGCCGCGAGATACAGGATAATTACAATAAAGAGCACAATATAGTGCCAAAACAGATACAAAAGAAGATTGTAGATGTTATGGAAGTGGCTTTAGAGCAAAGTCAGTCCTTTAAGGTGCCTGAGGAGAAAAGGGTTGTGCCTGTGCCTCGGAGCAAATGGAATGAGCTTAATAAAAACAAACTGCAAGCTCTTGATGCAAAGACTCTGTCGCGTGAGATTGATACACTGCAGGAGAAAATGCTCTCACTAGCAGCAGAGCTTAAGTTTGAGGAGGCAGCTTCGGTACGCGATACTATTGCACAGCTTGAAAAGCAGCTTTTAATGCTGCCAGGACGTGATGATAGCTAGATACTAAAAACCCGGCATCAGCCGGGATTTTCAGACAATATGTTATCTTAAAATAGAATCGAGGGTCTGTGGATCTGTAACCTTTAACAGACCTCTTACAATATTTGGATTGCCACAGAGCACATTACCTGTCTTTGAGTAATTTGGAGTGCCGGCAAAGTCGGTGATAATACCGCCAGCTTCGCGGACTAAAAGCTCACCTGCAGCAAAATCCCATACCTTAAGGCCCTGCTCAAGATAGCCATCAAAACGGCCGCAGGCTACATAGGCCAGATCAAGACTTGCAGCACCGCTGCGGCGTATATCGGCAGTGGCATCTACAAGACGCTCAAATACAGGCATATAGGCCTTCATTCTTTCACGGTATCTTACAGGCATAGCTGTTGCAACCACAGCATTTTCAAGACTGTCACGACCTGCAACTCTGATGCGTCTGCCATTTAGGGCGGCGCCATCGCCTTTTGAGGCTGTGAACATTTCATTGGTAAATGGGTTGAAGATAACGCCTACAACAGCTTTGTCGTTGTGACGCAGTGCAATAGATACGGCTACATGAGGTACACCCTGAACAAAGTTCTGAGTGCCGTCTATAGGATCGATAATCCATTTGTAAGGTGAGTCAGCGTTGCCAGACATACCGCTCTCTTCGCCTACCACACAGTGATCTCTGTAAGACTTGAGTAGGGTTGAGGTGATGGTGTTTTCACACTCCCTGTCTATATCGGTGACAAGGTCACCACGCTGCTTTTCTGTTACTGAAAACTGACTGTTATTGCCTAAATTTCTTGCAATAATATTACCGGCAGCACGTGCTGCACGTACGGCGATGTTGAGCATTGGATGCATGACAAAGAACTCTCTTTAGTGAACAAAGATGTTATAATTATAGCCGTATTTGTGACACGGCTCAATTATCAGGACGCAAAATGAGTAACTTTTTTTTACTGAATAAAGAATTTGAAGATGATTTGAAAAAATACAAAATCGATGATGGCATGGCTGTCTTTCATGGTTTTATCAGTGCACTTCTATCAAAGGGTATTGATGCCAATGACAAAGTGATTCTTGATCTGGTAAAAAGCGTTTTAAATTTTGACTCACCGCTGCCAGGCAGTATTATTGCCCACATTACTGCCTATGAAATAAAGGCACAAAAAGCTCTCAAGGATAAAAATTATGAGCCATTGCTGCCAGGTCTTGATGATGATCCTGTACTTACTTTGGGCTATCTTGCCCAGTTTGGCTATGGCCTGACTTTAGGTCTTTTACATATGCCAGGCGCCAATGGCAAGATAAGTGCACATGACAAGGACAGCTTTGATCTGTTTACAGCTCTTTCAGAGCTAGATGAGAGCAGTGAGTTTGACCCTGAGAGCTTTACACAGGTGCAAAAGGCTCTGTGTGATGGTATTTTAGAGCTGCAACAGGGCAGAGCCTGAAGAGAAGAGTCTTAGATTTTAATATTTATAACATTGATATTTCTGCTTTTAAACTCATTGACCTGAGATTCAGAAATATTATCTATAATAATATTATCAATTTTATCAAGACCTGCAATTTTACACAGCGACTTGTTGTTAAGCTTGCTTTTATCTGCAAGTACTATATTTGATTCTGAATTGTTGATCATAGCCTTGGCAATTTCAGCCTCTTCAATGGATGAGGCTGAAATACCGTCTGTAAGAGATATACCACCTGCACCAATAATGGCAATATCTGTATTAAACTCCTCAATCTGACGTATGACGCGTCCACCTATATTCTGAAAAGTCTCACCTCGGTATTCACCGCCTAGCATATATATTTTGGTGGAATTGTTGGCCTCCCACACAGATTTGGCAATACGTGGTGAGTTTGTAATTACAGTTAGGTTTTCAATATCATTAAGGGTGCTGGCAAAGGCAAGTGTAGTACTGCCGCAGTCTATAAACAAAGAAAGACCAGGATGCAAAAGTTCTTTTGCTTTAAGGCCTATAGCTTTCTTTTTATTTAGATTGGTAGATAATCTTTCTTTAAATGAGGCCTCAAAAGCCGAGGTGGTTTTTACAGCACCGCCATGAATGCGCTTTAACAGATTTTCATCGCTAAGGGCCTTGATGTCGCGTCTTGCTGTTTCTATAGAAACATTCATCTGTTCAGACAGATCTAAAACAAAAACTCTGCCTTTTACTGATAGTTCATTTAATATAAATTCTTTTCGTGCCCTTGTATTCATAGTCAATGCAGCGCAAAACTCATTAGGATGCTTTAGAGCAGACGCTGTCCTCATTTTTTAGATATTGTGAAAAAATCTGTGCAGAGTATAAGGAACAGCTAAAAAAAGAACGCTGTGCCTGATATTTAAATCAAATTTGATATTTATCAGCTCTGTTGTAATTATTATAAATAATTTAATACAAATACAAAATAATGATATGTAAAGTTGTAGGAAAAACTTTTGATGTTGCTATAAAAAAGGCCATCACTGCTTACAAGCGATGGCCTTGGCTTTATATGCCAATTATTTCTTGATATTGGCTATCCATTTATTCACAAACAGCATAGCCAGAGCCAGTGCAGAAATACCTGCTACAAGTTTAGCTGCAACCATGGCAAATACCATGTCAGGCTTGTTAGCTGCAGTAAAGCCTAAGTGATCGCCAAAGGTCCAGGCAGCGCAGCAGGAGAATGCTACAGCTAAAACCTTGCCTCTTGGACTCATTTTGGCCATAGCCTGGAACATGAGCAGAATATTGGCAAGGGCACCAATCATACCTACAGCAGCTGTAGGATCAATATTAAAGATACCTGCAAATTTAACCAGAGGCTTTTCAAACCAGCGGGTGAGCAGTAATACCATTGGATAGGCACCAAGCAGCAGGATGGCGATGGCACCGATAACCTCAATGGCTCTCATATCAACACCAATCTCATCACCTGGTACCATGAAAATAGGATCCATACCAGGAATAATGACATAGCCTGTCAGTCTTTCAAATACAGCAGCGGCAAGACCTATGGTTACAACAACCAGCAGCAGCTTGGCAAAGATATTAAAGCCTTTAATCATCATATTCGGGAACATTTTAAGGCCAAGACCGATAAGCAGTGAGAATATGATTACAGGTATCAGATTGACAAAGATCAGGGCAAAATCGAATATGACAGGATCTCCACTGTAAGTCTTTACATCTGAATACATGGCAACTATACCTCCGACGATACAGCCAAGAGGGATTGTTACAAGTGAGGCAAGAACACCCATGGCAAAATATGGTCTGTCATCCTGCTTGATAAGGCCAATACCTACAGGAATGGAGAATGAAATGGTAGGGCCTAACAGGGCACCTAAAATCAGACCTGAGTACAGACCTGCAGCCTCGGTTTGAGCAAGCTCGCGGGCCAGGAAGTAGCCACCCATGTCATTTGCAAGTAAAGTTGTTGCAAACATAGATGGATCAGCACCTAACATCTGATATAAAGGTATGATGATAGGGCCAAGCATATTTTTGAGTACAGGAGTAAGTGCAATAACACCAACCATGCCCATAGCTACAGGACCCATGGCATTAAAGCCTTCTTCAAATTCCTTGCCGGCACCGGCTATGGAACGGCCTACAGCTTTAAGACCGATTTTTTCAAGAACTTTTTCTGAGCCTCCGAACTGATCAAGTATTCTGTCCAATGCTCCTATGAGCATGAAAAATACCATAAGGTATATGATAAGAGTATTTAGTATAGTCATAATCAAATCCTCTATAGTTTATTTCTCTACTGTAGTGACAAGACCTGCAGCTCTCTTTATAAGCATGGCATGATGCTCTTTGGCCTCTTCAAGACCTTCAACTGTGCGATGTTTATATATGGTCTTATCAGAGCCAAGAGTGATATCTCCTTTGACGCCAAGTCCTGCACGGGCAAGCAGAGCACTGCCAAGAGCAGTAAGCTCAGGACAGGATGGTACAGATACATCGCTTTGACATAGATCTGCTAAAAACTGTATAAAGTATGGATTAACAGACATACCGCCATCGACAGATAAAGTAAATTTCTGTGTTGAGACTTTGTTCATTGCCTGCAGTACAGTATTGGCTCTAAAGGCTACACCCTCAAGACAGGCTTTAATCATGTCATCGCGTGTTGTATCAAGAGTCATACCAGCCCAGAGTGCGGCTGCAGTTCTGTTCCAGTAAGGACAGGCCAAACCTGACAGGGCGGGAATAAAGTACACATCCTTTTTAAAGGCATGATCATCTTTGTATGATGAGATTTCCTTAAAGTCTGAAAACAGACCCATTTTTTTGACCCAGTTTATAGCCGATGCTGCATTGTAGACACCTCCATCAAGACCAAAAATAGGTTTTTGACCAGGGAATTTCCATGCCAGCATAGGCAGCAGACCGCTGTCATCACATACAGGAGGCTCATAACCTGTAAGAGACTGTAAAAAGGCTCCGGTGCCAAAGGTAATTTTGGCATCACCAGGGGCTCTGCAGCCATGTCCATACAGACCTGCAAACTGATCAACAATAGAGGCAGTGACTGGAATTTTATTGCCTTTTTTAGATGTGTAATAGCCAAAGATACCTACTGTATCCTTGATAGGAGGCAGTGCCTCAAGTGGAATGTTAAAAATCTCACAGAGCTTTTCATCCCAGGTTAAGGTCTTTAGATTTAATAGAGAAGTTCTTGAGGCTGTATTATAGTCTGTTGCATAAACACCGCAGAGTCTGTACAAGAAGAAGGCATCGGATGTGCCAAGCATCAGTCTGCCCTCATCAAGAAGCTTTTGAGCCTCAGGTACGTTCTGTATAATCCAGGAGAGTTTGGATGCTGAAAAATATGGATCAAGAGGCAGACCACAGGTACTCTTGACATAGTCCTCATGTCCTGCGGCTTTTAGTTTTTCAATAGTATCCTGTGTTCGTGAGTCCTGCCATACAATTGCGTTATAGACGGCCTTGCCAGTCTTACTGTCCCAGGCAACTACAGTCTCACCCTGATTGTCTATTCCTATGGCATCAATATCACCTGCTTTTTCAATACATTCAACAAGGTTTGCAATTAACTCTTCAGGATCATGCTCCACCCAGCCTTTGTTGGGTGTTATCTGTTTATGATCGCATACATGAGCAATTTCAAAATCTCCGTTTTCGTTTAGAACAAGAACTCGTGAGGAGGTGGTTCCCTGGTCAATACCAGCATATCTGTTAAAAGTTGTCATAGGCAATCCTCTCGGCCAGAATGTTTGTTTTCAGTCAAATAATAGTTAAAATATTTAAAAAATATTGTTAAATCGGTCAATAAAAACAAAAAAAATTATGTGAAATTTGACTGTTTGTTTTTAGGTGTTTGGTGGATTGGTTGATTAACTGATTGATGGTTAAAGCAAAATATGTGTAAATTATTGTTGGTTTAGAGTTTTTGATACTGCAGTTATGTGTTATAATTGTGATTATATTCAAATAACGGTCAATAATCGGTCAAAATTATCAACTTTTGTTGTATATTTTAGTATAGGACAATGCGTTTATTCTATAAAAGCTGGAGGCACTATGGCAGATAGGGAATTATATGACGTCGTGATCGTAGGCGGCGGCATTGTAGGTTGTGCCATGTTCAGAAAGTCTGTATTGCAGGGGGCAAAAACTCTGCTTATAGAAAAAGGAGACTATATTTTAAGTGGTGCAAGCAAGGCTAACAGTGCAATTTTACATACAGGCTTTGATGCTCCGCCGGACAGTCTTGAACTTGAGTGTGTAAAAAGAGGTCATCAGGAATACCTTGATATATACGAGAGCATGAATCTTACTGTGGACAAGTCAGGTGCTGTAGTTGTGGCCTGGAATCAAGAGCAGCTTGACAAATTACCTTCGCTGCTTGAAAAAGCTCATAAAAACGGTGTCACAGATGTTAGATTAATAGATAAAAAAGAGCTATTAGAACTTGAGGGGCATTTGAGTGACAAGGCTATGGGTGCTTTGTATGTGCCACGTGAGAGTCTTATTGATCCATGGTCTGCACCATATGCCTATGTCAAACAGGGCATTGTCAACGGCGGTAAATGTCTTTTAAACTGCGAGCTTACTGCCTGCAGCAAAGATAAGGACAATAGTATCTGGACTCTTAATACCACTCAAGGTGCTATAGATTGCAAGATGGTTATCAACTGCGCCGGTTTATTTGGTGATCATGTTGAAAACATGGTGCATAAGTCTCCTTTTGTTATCAAGCCACGTAAAGGACAGTTTGTTGTCTTTGACAAGACAGCAGCTTCTCTTGCAAAGCCTATTATTCTGCCTGTTCCTACAGAAATTACCAAGGGCATAGTTATAACACGTACAGCCTTTGGCAATCTGCTTGTCGGCCCTACTGCCGAGGAGCAGGAGGACAGAGTACATGCACGTGTTGAGTACGATGTCCTAAAAGAGCTTATAGATAAGGGTAATGAGCTTATACCAGAACTTAAAAATCATCCTGTAACCACGCTTTATGCAGGTCTGCGTCCTGCCACAGAGCAAAAAGAGTACAGAGTGGCATTTTATCCTGAGAAAAACTGGATTTGTGTAGGCGGAATCAGATCTACAGGTCTTACTGCGGCCTTAGGTATTGCCTCTTATGTCTTTGATACTATAAAAGACAATTTTGCTATGAATTTAAAACCACTTGAAAAGGTAGAAACTCCTGTAGTACCGGTTATAAGTGAATTTGGCAAAAGAAGCTATGAGATTGATCTGAATACAGAGATTGTATGTCACTGTGAAAGGGTAACCCGCAAAGAGATAGTTGAAGCTCTAAACGGTATACTGCCTCCTGCATCTATAGGCGCTTTCAAGCGTCGCACCAGAGCTATGATGGGCAGATGCCAGGGGTTTTACTGCTCAGGCAAAGTAGCTGAGCTTACCAATAACTTCTTTGAGTCTTAGGAGCATGATATGCAAAACTATGATGTGATTATTATTGGTTCAGGTCCTAGTGGCATAGGTGTAGCCAAGGCTCTTGAGGATAATAATATTAAAAATTATGTGATTTTAGAGCGTGAAGATCACATAGGTGGTATTCCTTTTCACTGTCACCATATTACCTTTGGTCTTATCTCAAAATACAGGCCTATGACTGGTGATGCCTATATTAATGCCATAAAAAGAGCTATACCTGACGCAAGATTCAGGCTCAATACGACAGCTGTGAAAATTGAAGAAAAAGGTGTGGTTTTAATTCACAGCAGACAGGGTCTTGAGCGTATCAGCGCTAAAAGGATTGTGGTCTGCACAGGTGTGAGGGAGCGTTCAAGAGCGCAGCATCTTGTCTCTGGCATGAGACCGCTTGGAGTCTTTACTACAAGTGCCCTGCAGCAGTTTGCCTACATCAATAAATCTCTGCCATTTACAAGGCCTGTTATTGTTGGTTCTGAGCATGTGGCATTTTCAGCTCTAATGACTTTAAAGGATTATGGAATTAAGCCTGTAGCCATGATTGAGCGCAAAGAGAGTATTCAGACCTTTGGCATACTTAAATATTTTGGTCTTGCCCTTGGCACTTCAGTACGCACTGGTACAGTGCTGCACTCAATAAATGGAGTTGGCAGGGTTGAGAGTGTTGATCTTAAAGATGCATCTGGTGCAATAAGCACTATTGAGTGTGACAGTGTAATTTTTTCTGGCAGTTTTGTATCGGAAAATGCTCTTATAAGAGATAGTCACATAAAGGTTACAGGCCCAGATACCGGTCCATTTGTTTCAAAGGATTTTGTGACATCTGATCCTTATGTCTATGCAGGAGGCAATCTTTTGCATCCTGCTGATATGGGAGACAGATGCTATCTAGAGGGTATAAGGCTTGGACAGTGTCTTGTAGATGATCTGTCAAAGAGAGTAGAGCCTTTAGCTTGTGAGTATATACCGGTAATAGCCTCCGATAGTATCTATCATGTGCAGCCGTCTTTTGTACAAAAACATCAAAAGCAATGTCTTGAGCATCTGCGCTACAAGGTCAAGGACGACAGCAGCGTTATTACTGTAGAGCAATCTGGCAAAACTATTAAGAGTCAGAGTAAAAACTGTTACTCGCATCGCTTTTACACTGTAGATGTTGATGGCATAAAAGATGATGAGGCAATTTATATCACAGCTAAATAAGAGCAGATTCGAGATCTGACATGAGGGGCCCGTTGCAGGGCTCCTTTTTTATACTATAAAGACGAATAACAGAGAGCCAAATTAAAACAGGTAAAGAAATTATCTGTACTCATCAGTGCTTTTGATGGCAAAAGATAATATGAGGCAGGATAAAGTCCTACTAGAGCACTCTTTTTTACTGCGTAAAGGGTACCATATATGGAAGAATAAAATCTGGCAGGATAATACTTTTATGTCCTCTCCCAAGAGGGCTATCACAATGATATTTTCAAGCTGCTGTAGCAATGTTTGGTTTTACCACAGCTTTGTGTGCCTTATTTTCTTTTCATAATAAATAGGACATCCAGGATACTTTTGTGAGTATTTGGATATTCTATTTAATGCTGATCGTCAATTTCTACCAACACAGATCAGGTAACTTTCTTTAATCAATGCCTTTTTAACTTTTTATCAATACCCCTAAAAATTTTTCAATATACCCATTCTTTAAATTTTTTTAATGGTTCATTGTGAAATGTCATTTTTAATCCTATTTACATATGGGAGCTCTAAAAGAAAAGATGAAACTCTGTTTTTAAGCACAACCTGTTGCCCCTGCCTATTGAATGACAAGCCCTTCGGGTTAGCTACGCTAATCATTCAATAGGCAGGGGTTGTTCTGCGTTGGTAGAAGCTAACGAGCTGTATTAAATAAAAAATCAAGCTTATTAAGGTATAGATTTGAGGGCTGATAAGATTAAAACTCTTTTCAATACATGGATGAGAGTATATTTTTGTAAAAAGTTCTTGCAATAATTTATTAGTAAGCTTAGACTAACTGTGGTTGTTAGCAAGGGCTAATTTTTATTTTATAAAACTGTATTATCCGAGGTTTATATGAAAACACTCGACAGCTTGAAAGTAGGGGAAACTACTAAAGTTGTTTCTGTGCATGGAGAGCATACTGCACTGCGTCGTCGTCTTTTAGATATGGGTTTAACCCCGGATACAGAAGTTAGTATTACCCGTATGGCTCCACTTGGCGATCCTATTGAACTTAGCCTGCGCGGTTATTCACTTACCATTAGAAAATCTGATGCCAGTTTGGTTGAGGTACTATAAATCATGTCATATTCTAAAAAAATTGCTCTGTTTGGCAATCAGAATGCCGGTAAAACCACTTTATTCAATGCTCTGACAGGTTCCAATCAGTATGTAGGCAACTGGCCTGGTGTTACTGTAGACAGAGTCAACGGAGTCATTTCCGGTACTGATTATAAGCTTGAGGATCTGCCAGGTCTGTACTCACTCTCACCATACTCCCCTGAGGAAATAGTCTCACGTGATTACCTGGCAAAGGGTGATTTTGACATAATTCTCAATCTTATTGATGCCTCCCATATTGAGCACTCATTATCTCTGACCATTGAGCTTATGACCTTTAAAAAGCCAATGATCGTGGCTTTAAACATGATGGACAAGGCTAAAGCTGCCAATATAAATATAGATATTAAAAAATTAGAGCAGATGCTTGGTGTCAAGGTTGTACCTATAAGCGCCTCTAAAAAAGAGGGTCTTGATGAGCTAAGAGCAGCTCTTAACAGTGAGGCAAAAGTTCCTGAGATTAAAGCCTACAGTGATGATGTAATTGCAAGGGCCAGGGCACTGAGCTGTGATTTGAAATTACAGGGCGATGAAAATGTAAATACCTTTGTGGCCATGGGTCTTTTACAGTTTGACAGACATTATCAGGAGCTGTATTTAAAAGACGAGCAGAGTCAGATTTTAGCAAGCCGTGCCCGTGCTGAAATTGAAAACAGCTACAAGATGGATACTGAAAGTCTTTTAGCCAAGATGCGTTATGAATTTATAGACAGCGTTGTACAGCAGTGCGTATCTAAGCAGACACAAAAGGCTAAATCTCTAAGCCGTAGAATTGATGATCTTGTAACTCACAAGTATCTTGCCATTCCAATTTTCATCTTTGTTGTGTACATGGTCTACTACCTTGCTGTAAGCACAGTAGGTACCTGGGGTACTGACTATGCCAATGATGTGCTCTTTGGTGAGTATGCCACCAATGCAGCCTCTGCCGTACTTGAAAGTGCCAATGCCCCTGAGTGGCTGTCAGGTCTGGTTATTGACGGTATAGTTGGCGGTGTTGGTGCAGTTCTGGGCTTTGTGCCGCAGATGGTTGTGCTCTTTACTCTGCTGGCTCTTTTAGAGCAGTGCGGTTATATGACACGTGTAGCCTTTGTACTTGACAGAATTTTCAGACACTTTGGTCTGTCTGGCCGCTGCTTTATCCCTATGGTTATAGCCTCAGGCTGTGCAGTTCCTGCTCTTATGTCATCAAAGACCATTGAAAATATCAATGAAAGACGTTTAACTGTCATTACCACAAGCTTTGTGCCATGCTCAGCCAAGCTGCCGATTTTAGCTATGATTGCAGCAGCCTTCTTCCCAGACTCCACCTTCGTGGCCCCTGGTGTCTATCTGTTTGCTATTGTCTCAATCATTGTAACTGCCGTTATCCTTAAAAAGGGTGATGCCTTTAACGAAGAGGTCTCTCCATTTGTCATGGAGCTGCCAGACTACACTATGCCTGTTGCCAAGAATATTATCAGATCAGTATATCAGCGCTGCAGAGCCTTTGTAATCAAAGCAGGTACAGTAATTTTTGCAACCATAGTTGTGATCTGGTTCCTCTCAAGTTTCAACTTCACAGCAGATGGCTTTGGCATGGTTGAGGTTAACAATTCCATGCTGGCTGCAATTGGTTCTGCCATTGCCTTTGTCTTCATACCTCTTGGTTTTGCCTCATGGCAGTGTGCAGTATCAATTTTCACAGGACTTCTTGCCAAGGAAAATGTAGTAGGTACTTTAGCAGTGCTGCTCGGTCTTGGTGAGGTTGCCGAGGATGATGCCACCTTAGGTGCCGCACTGCACGGTGAATTTGCCACCAATGCAGCTGCCCTGTCATTCCTGGCCTTTAACCTGTTCTCAACTCCATGTATTGCAGCTATAGGCGCTATGCGTCGTGAGCTTGCCAACAACAGAATCTTCATGTTCACCATTGTGTACATGCTGCTGTGGGCCTACGGCCTGTCCTTTATGATCTATCATTTAGGAGGTCTTCTCATGGGTGAGCTTGATATTACCATCTCAACAGTAATTGCTCTTGCCATACTTGTAAGCATCATTTATATGATGCTAAGACCAAGAAAGAAAGGCGCTGTGTCAATGCGTATACAGGCTAAGATGATTTAGTAATCAAAATTTACATAGATCCCGTCGCAAGGCGGGATTTTTACATGTGCTAAAGTATAAACAAAGCATAAAAAAGAATAAGTGCGTGTCTTAATAAGGATGCGCACTTTTTTATTGTGACAGTGTAACTTTTGATACTTTATCAATTTTAAAGCTAAAGATAGTAGCGCAGAGCTGTAAAACATGCAGATAATGGCAGAATAGGGGCAAAAAAAATCCCTGACAGTAAATGCCTGTCAGGGTTTTGAATTTGCTTTGGAGTTTGTGGAGTACAAAAAGCTTTGAAGATCCATAAACAACAATCTAACTTAAGGTTCGATATGTACACAATAGCATATAAAAAACTTCCATACAAGAATTTTTTGTAAAAGATAAGCCAGATTGCATCACATTAAGGCTAAGTACAGGATGGTTTATGCTTGAGAGGCTTTATGTTTGTATGTAGCCATCTGCTCATTTGTATTATTTGTACACAACAGTGGTGGTTTTAGCTTATAATCGTATTTATTTTTTTGGAGTGATTTACATATGTTTAATATGGGCAATATGATGAAGCAGGCTCAGATGCTTCAGGAGAGAATGCAGAAGGCTCAGGCTGATATTGCGGCCACTGAAGTTACCGGTGAGTCAGGTGCGGGTCTTATCAAAATTACTATGAACGGTGCCCATGAGGTACGCAGAGTAGAGATTGATGAGAGTATTTTTGGTGATGACAAAGAGATTTTAGAGGATCTTTTAGCCGCTGCCTTCAATGATGCCAAGCGTCGTATTGAAGAGGTTACCAAGGCCAAGATGGAAGAGGTGACAGGTGGTATTCCTCTGCCTCCTGGCATGAAGCTGCCATTTTAAATATGTCCTCAAGTCAGTATCTTGACCGGGTAATAAAAGCACTGCAGATTATGCCAGGCATTGGCCCGCGCAGTGCTACCCGCATAGCCTATCATCTTATAGACAGACGCAAGGATGATGCTCTTGTAATGGCACAGAGCATAATCGAGGCCATGGAGCATATAAAACTGTGTCAGCACTGTCGCAACTATGCTGATGATGATATATGTCTTATCTGTCAAAGTCCCAAGCGTTCTGTAAGCTCAACGTTGTGTATTGTTGAAAATCCATCTGATGTGCAGGCTATAGAGGCAGCAGGCTCCTTTGGTGGCCTGTATTTTGTGCTGCACGGTCATTTATCCCCCATTGAGGGTATAGGCCCACGTGAACTTGGTCTTGATGTGCTTGATGCAAGGCTTGGCTCTGGTGATATAAAAGAGATTATTCTTGCCACCAATCCAACAGTTGAGGGTGATGCCACAGCCTCGTATATTGCAGCCATTGCCAGAAAGTACTCAATCAATGTCTCAAAAATAGCCAGCGGCGTACCTCTTGGCGGTGATTTAGACAGTGTGGATGAAAACACTCTGGCCTCTTCTATACAAAACAGAAGGCCTTTTTAAAAAAAGCTCTTGAAAAATTTAAGTGCTGTCCCCATGTACTAATGCAACATATTAAATTTACATGGTGGAGATTTAAAAATGGCTGGACAGGTACACGGCTTTCAGACAGAAGTTACCAAATTACTTGATTTACTTGCAAACTCTCTTTATTCAAACAAAGAGGTTTTCCTGCGTGAGCTTATTTCTAATGCCTCAGATGCAATAGATAAGCTCCATTTTCTATCCCTTACAGACAACTCTCTTATAAAAGACGATCCTAATTTAAAAATCCGCATCAAGGCTGACAAGGAGAACAATACCTTAACCATTTCCGACAACGGTCTTGGTATGACTCTAGATGAGGCCAATGAGCATTTAGGTACTATTGCCAAATCTGGCACCAAAGCATTTTTTGAGAATTTATCAGGTGATGAGGCCAAAGACTCACAGCTTATCGGTCAGTTTGGTGTAGGTTTCTACTCATCATTTATTGTAGCTGACAGAGTAACTGTATTATCAAGATCAGCCAAAGCCTCTGAAAGTGAGGGTGTTCGCTGGGAGTCAACTGGCAACGGCACCTTTGAGTCAGAGACTATAAACCGCAGTAGCCGCGGTACTGATGTAATCCTGCATTTAAAAGACAGCGCCAAGGATTTTCTTGATACCTGGACACTGCGTCAGGCTATTACCAAATACTCAGATCATATCTCAACTCCTGTAGAACTTTATGAGGAGAAGATTGAAGAGAGTGAAAGCGCCGAGGGTGAGGAGCAAAAAGAGCCTAAAAAGACTTATGAGTTTGTACAGGTCAATGATGCCAAGGCTTTATGGACACGTACTGCCAAGGATATCAAGGATGAGGAGTACAACGAGTTCTACAAGCACTTATCCCACGATTTCCAGGATCCTTTATGCCACGCCCACAACAAGGTTGAAGGTGAGATGGAGTACACCTCATTACTGTATATTCCACAAAGAGCACCATGGGATCTGTTCCAGAGAGATAACAAGCATGGTTTAAAGCTCTTTGTTCAGCGTGTCTTTATTATGGATGAGGCCGAGCAGTTCCTGCCATCCTACCTGCGCTTTGTAAAGGGTCTTGTGGATACCAATGCTCTGCCACTGAACGTCTCTCGTGAGATTTTACAGGACAGCAGTGTTACAAGAAAACTTAAAAAGGCTCTGACCAAGAGAGCACTGTCCATGATTGAAAAATTATCCAAGGACAAGGAGAAGTATACCACCTTTATCTCTCAGTTTGGCAATGTGTTAAAAGAGGGCCCTGCCGAGGATTATGCCAACAAGGACAGCATTTTAAAACTGCTGCGCTTTGCCTCAACTGCCAATAACTCAGATGTGCAGGATGTAAGTTTAGATGACTACATTGCACGTATGCCAAAAGAGCAGAGCAAGATCTACTATTTAACTGCAGACAGCTATGCTGCAGCCATAAGCTCTCCATATCTTGAGACCTTTAAGAAAAAGGGTATTGAAGTTCTGTTGATGACAGAGCGTGTAGATGAGTGGCTCATGGGCAATATCTCTGAGTACGCTGACAAGGAATTTGTTGCAGCTACAGCCTCAGATCTCAAACTTGGCGATCTTGCCGACAAGGAAGAGGATAAGAAGCACGAGGAGGCTGCCAAGGAGCATAAGGATCTGCTTGAGCGCTTTAAGAGTGCCTTAGGTGACAAGGTGGCAGATGTACGCGTCAGCTCCCGTCTTGTAGAGTCACCTTCATGCGTGGTGGCTGAGTCTGGCAACAGAATGTTTACAGGTCAGATGAAAAAACTGTTAGAGGCTTCAGGTCAGAAACTGCCTGAGGAGAAGTTTGTACTTGAGATTAATCCTGAGCATCCTTTAATTGTCAAAGCCTATGGTGAGGTTGACGAGAGCATATTTGCCAAGTGGGCTGATGTGGTCTATGAGCAGGCTCTGCTTAGCGATCAGGGTGGACTTAAGGATCCAAGCGGCTTTATCAAAACTTTAAATGCTCTGCTTTTAAATAAATAATTTTTAGTAAACTCTAGTCTAAAGGCCGGTTAATCCGGCCTTTTGTCATTCTATGCGTCTAATCTGTGCACTTATTTTTAAAAAAAGCTCAATTTATTAACAACTTGCGCTTGTATATACCTAAAGGGCGGAAAAATGTTTGATCTATATCACTAAATATGTATAATAAATGCATATTTTTTATCGGAATCAAGTATGAATAAATATTTTGCTCTTACAGCCTGCTGTGTCTGCTTTTTCTTTGTTCTTGTCTGATAGAGGAAGTTTTATAAAATTTTAAAATCCAAGTGTTTGTTATAAGTAAAAGGCTTTAGAGATAATCTAAAGCTTTTTTTCTATGTGCTCTTCATTCTTTCAAATCATCTGCCGCGATATTTTTTGTACTCAGCGCGCCTTGGCGCCTTTAGATCCATAAGTGGTTTAAATATCAAACCTCAAAATCAAAATCTTTAGCCTGTTGCTTTAAATATAGGAAAGATGACATATATTAAAATTGTCTGAATAAGTGTTTTTGAATGGGCAAAGGCATTGCTTTTAGTTGTTTGCTGTGGCTTTTTTAAGTACAATGAAACATTGTTTTTAATCTTGTTTTTTTGTGGAGATAACAATGCGCATTATCCTTTTAGGACCTCCAGGTGCAGGTAAAGGAACACAGGCTCAGGTTTTAACAAAAGAGTTTTCTATTCCTCAGATTTCAACTGGCGATATGTTGCGTGCCGCCATTAAAGAAGGTACCGAGCTTGGTTTAAAGGCCAAAGCAGTTATGGATGCAGGTCAGCTCGTATCTGATGATATTATCATTGGTCTTGTAAAAGAGCGCATTGAACGCGATGACTGCAAAAACGGTTTTCTGTTAGATGGCGTGCCTCGTACTATTCCACAGGCTCAGGCTATTTTAGATGCCGGCATTGAGATTGATGCTGTTGTTGAGCTGCAGCTTGCAGATGAGAAGATTGTAAAGAGAATGTCAGGCCGTCGTGTGCATTTGGCCTCAGGCAGAACCTATCATATTGTCTACAATCCTCCAAAGGTTGAGGGTGTGGATGATGTTACAGGCGAGCCACTGGTCATCCGTGCCGATGATGAGGAGCAGACCGTACGCTCACGTCTTAGCGTCTATCATGAGCAGACCGAACCTCTTGTCGCTTTCTACAAGGATTTGAGCGCACAGGGCAAGACTGTATACATGGAGGTTGATGCCAACCGCGATGTTGATGTTATAGCCTCTGAGATTGTAAAGACTTTAAAAGCCTGATTTAAATAAGGCCTGCGTTGCAGGCCTTTTTACAGATCTGAACCTTGATAGGATTTAATGGTTATGCATATATTAAAGATTATGGCTCTTTGTGCCGCCGTCATCTCTCTGTCATCCTCTGCTCTTGTAAATTCACAGGAGGCAGATGATGGTTTAACTGCTGATAATAACAGCAGCGATTTTATGATAACTGATGAGCGCATACCATGTCCTGATGGCTTTATCGTTGAGATAAATCCTGCTGTGGAAAATTCTCTGACCTATACCCATGAGAATATGGATCTGTCAGTCAATGTCACCTATATAGCTGACAGCATTGCCAAAAATGCAAGTCCCGAGGCTTTTGCCAGAGTATCAGCACAGCAGTTGAACTGCCATATGCCGGTACACTCCAATTTAATTGAAAAAGGCTGGTCCTTTATGTGTGATGATTATGCAACAGAGGCTGTCATCTATGGACAAAAAGGTGATCTTGTCATGCTTACCATATCAGGCCGTAACAGCAAAACAGAAAGCAAGCTTGAGGATTTTATTAAATTTTTAGACTATCAGGCCCGTCGCTAGTTTTACTCAATCTTTAAACATGGGGCCTTATGGCCCCTAAATTTTATGCACCTGTGGCAAGAGATGAATTGGCACCTAAGGCCTTTAGAATTCTCTCAAGCAGCACAAGACGCGGCATAGCCTTGCTCTCAGGTATGTTATAGCGCAGCATATTAGGTCCTGACAGACGATATTCATTATGGCGGCAGCTTGTAATAATATGCGTCAGATATTCAACCTTAACCTTGTGATCAGGGGCAAATTCAATAAGACCGCCGTTTTCATCGCCTGCAATACGCACAATGCCAAGGCGTGAGGCTAAACGCTTGAGACGGCTTACATAAAAGAGATTTTCAATAGGCTCTGATAAAAAGCCAAAACGGTCAATAAGCTCAACCTTTAAATCCTCAAAATCTTCATTGCCAACGCATGATGAGAGTCTTTTATAAATTGACAGTCTGGTATTGATATCGCCCATGTAATCTTCAGGGATAAGGCATGGCAGGCGCATATCTATTTCACATTCATTAAGTGTTATCTCATTTAATGAAGGCTCACGTCCATCCTTGAGCGCCTTGATGGCGGCATTTAACATCTCCATATACAAAGAAAAGCCAATAGACTCAATCTGTCCTGACTGCTCCTCGCCTAGGATCTCACCTGCCCCGCGTATTTCAAGATCGTGCGTGGCAAGCACAAAGCCGGCACCTAGCTCATCAAGTGAGGCAATAGCATCAAGACGGCGTCTTGCATCCTTGGTCATTAAATCCTTAGGGCCTGTGAATAAATAGGCATAGGCCTGATGGTGCGAGCGGCCTACACGGCCACGTATCTGATGAAGCTGCGCAAGTCCTAGTCTTTCGGCTCTGTCTATGATGATAGTGTTGGCTGTAGGCACATCAAGGCCGTTTTCAATAATGGTGGTACACAGCAGCACATTAAAGCGCTGATGGTAGAAATCACGCATAACCTTTTTAAGCTCAAGTTCCTTCATCTGTCCGTGGCCTATATCAATACGGGCCTCCGGCACGAGTTTTTCAAGCCTTTGTTTGACAAGATGTATGGTGGCTACATCATTGTGCAGATAGTAAACCTGACCGCCGCGGCGCAGTTCGCGCACTATGGCCTCACGGCAGAGACTGTCTGAGTCCTCCTGCACAAAGGTTTTAACGGCAAGACGATGCTCAGGCGGTGTGGCAATAATAGAGAGCTGACGCATACCCTCCATGGCCATATTCAAAGTACGTGGAATAGGGGTTGCAGTTAAGGTCAGAATATCAACCTCAGCTCTTAGCTCCTTTAAGCGCTCTTTTTGCTTGACACCAAAGCGATGTTCCTCATCAACAATGACAAGGCCCAAAGCCTTAAAGTGCACGCTTTTAGATAAAAGCTTGTGGGTGCCTATAATAATATCAATAGCACCACTCTCTACCTTTTTAAGTACAGCATTCTGCTCGGCTGTACTTTTAAAGCGGCTTAAAACCTCAACTTCAATGGCTGTGCCTGAAAATCTGTCTTTAAAGTTTTGATAGTGCTGCTCGGCAAGAATGGTGGTTGGCACTAAAAGGGCCACCTGATAGCCTGCATTGGCACAGACAAAGGCAGAACGCAGGGCCACCTCGGTTTTACCAAAGCCTACATCACCGCAGATAAGTCTGTCCATAGGCTCGTTGGAGCACATATCGGCAATGGTGGCATCAATGGCGGCTCTCTGATCGGCTGTCTCTTCATAGCCAAAGCCTGAGGCAAATTCATCAAGCGCCTTTTTATCAACATTAAAGCTTTGCCCCTGACGTGACTGACGCATGGCATAGAGATCTAAAAGTTTGGCGGCCACATCTAAAACCTTGGTGGCGGCCTTGTGTTTTTTACGGCTCCAGCTGTCATTGCCAAGCTTGGAGAGCACAGGGTTTTCAGATCCTGCATAGCGCGCTATCTTGTTAAGCGAGGTAATAGGGATATTGAGTGTATCGCCATTTTGATACTCAATAGTCAGATACTCGCCTTTAACACCATTTATGGTTAATGTCACAAGACCTTTGTATCTGCCAATGCCATGATCAATATGTACAACAATCTGATCTTCGCTCAGCTGCGCTAGATTCTTGATAATGGCATCCTGTGAGGCAAAGCGTCTGGAGCGCTCTTTTTTCTGTTTTACAACCTGCTGTCCAAAAATCTCGGTTTCTGTTATAAAGCACAGTTTATGCTTATCTAAAATGGCGCCGTTGCTAAAAGGGGCAATGGTGAGCATCAAAGGATCTTCTTTATCAAGAAAATCCTGTACTGATGAGGCTGGCGTTATATTAAAACTTTTGTACAGCGAGCCTGGAATTATCTCCTTTAAAGACTGACGGCGACCTTCTGAGATGGCGCTTATTAATATACGTCCGCCATGGGCAATATAATCTGTCACAAAGCTTACAAATCGCTCAGAGCTGTCCTTTTTATTATGACTAAAGGCAATATCATCAATCTTTGAAACTTTGGCATTGCTATAACCACGCTTTTTGACAATATCATCAGAAAATGTCTCGCCATTTAAATAGATTCTGTCATGGACTTTAATACAGTCAAAAAGCTCCTTGGGGCTTAAAAATACACTGTAGGCCGGCAGAGGCGGATGGTCACTGTTGCCTGCAAACAAAGATGCTCTTTTGTGCACCTCAACATCAAAATCATTTGCCCCCTGCATTACATCGCCAGCAAGAACAATGGCAGTAGTATCTGCAATATAGTCAAAGAGTGTGGAAGTTGAGGCAAAAAACAAAGGCAGATAATACTCAATGCCAGCAGGTATGGCGCCTTTGGATATGGCCTGATAGATAGTGTGCTTTTGCAGATTGGCATTGACAAAATAGTCACGATATCGGCTTCTGAAAATGGCAATGCCCTCCTCATCAAGAGGAAATTCATGGGCAGGCAGCAGTTTTATGCTCTGTGTTTTTTTTACAGAGCGCTGTGACTCAAGATCAAAGGTTGCAATAGAGTCAACCTCGTCATCAAAAAAGTCTATACGATAAGGCTCATCACTGCCCATAGGGAATATATCTAAAATAGAGCCGCGCAGAGCAAATTCTCCATGCTCTAAAACCTGTGTCACCTGCACATAGCCATGCTCAACAAGTCGGCTCTTTAGCTGTGAAATATCGCGCCTGTCACCTACCTTTAGTAAAAATGATTTTTTAACAATGTAATCTACAGGACACAGACGGGACATGACAGTGCTTACAGAGCAGATTATAAGCTCCTTTTTAGCTCCTATGGTGGATAAGAGCTCAAGGCGAGAGGAGATAATATCCTGATGCGGTGACAGACTGTCATAAGGCAGTGTCTCATAGTCTTTAAAATGCTTAATATCAATGGCAGGATTTAAACAGCGTATATCGTCTATAAGCTTTAAAACATCAAAGGCACTGGCACAGATGACAAGCAGCGATCCCTCATGACGCTCAAAGACTGAAACTATAGACATGGCAAGGGTAGGATCTAAAAGATTGCCAATATGTTTTTTTACCTGAACCTGCTCTGTGGCATAGGGCATAAGATCTGCAATGTGCATCGTAAAGACCTGATGTTAAATAATTAAAAAAAGCATGACATCATGACATTATAGTCAATACTCTAATTTGTGTCTAAATTTTAACTGTATACCTTAGAGTGCAGGAAAATAAATAAAGGCAGAGGGCAGGATAGCTATTACCCTATAATTTATCAAATATGGGGTACTTTATACTAAATACTAAAACTCCGACTTTTTTAGAAAATGGTAGAAAGATAAGCAGATACAAGACTCTTATGCAAGAGAGTGTATTTATACAAACTACATCATCTTAAACTATCATTTAAATGTTGATCGTGATTTTTCTTTAGTACATATCTAGCTTTTATTGGCTGTGCTCTTATTAACCTTTATTTTATCTTTATTGATATTTTCAGGTTTGTAATTAAACACAGGCAGCTCAAGATGATAGCGTATGGCAATAAGGCGCGTAATAAAACCTACAGCAAGACAGATTATAATATTGATATTTTCATTAACTTCAATTACATGCTTGTCTATGTAGTTAATAGCTACAAACATGGCTCCGGTCAGAAGTGAGATACTAGCATAGAGCTCTTTTTGGAACACAAGAGGAATACGGGCTGAAAAGATATCACGTAATATTCCGCCAAACACACCTGTAATTACAGCTCCAATCAAAGCCATTGATCCTGTAGGATGATATTCCATACCGATTTTGGCGCCAATTACAGAAAAAACAGCAAGGCCCAGCGCATCTAAAACTAAAAAGGTTCTTTCAAAACGCCCGAAGAAATAAGGCATACGGGTAGTAATAAGAGCAGCTATACAGACAATAAGCAGATATTCAGGATTTGCCACCCAGGTTAAAGGATAGTGACCAAAGATCATGTCCCTAACAGAGCCTCCGCCTATAGCTGTAGCGCAGGCAATAAACATCACGCCAAAGAGATCCATATTGCGCTTTCCGGCAGCAAGAGCTCCCGTAATTCCCTCTGCAGTAATACCTATGATATATAAAACTATAAGAAACATAGCAAATACCTGATGTTTTGATACTGTCTGTGCAAGGTGGAGCCATTATAGCAATGCTAGATAGGCTTATATGCTTTTAATTTACAAATGATAAGTTTTAATCACAATTCTGACAATAGCGACTTGGACATTATATAAATGGTTTGATCTTATAGACAAAACTTTTGTGTGAATCTAAGCGAGTTTATTGCGTAAGTTTTAATGACAAAGTTGAGATGTAATCATGTTGCTTTTTGAGCAGGCTACAGCTGATGTCGTCCAAAACAGTGCAGCTGTAGCCCTTATAAAATCTAACTCTATAAGAAACCCGCCTAATTTTAATTAAAAATCACATAAAAACAAAGAGCACAGGTAAGCATATGCAACCCTGATCTTTGTGCACACTCTATTCCAACTTTTGAGAACACATGCATTTAGATACAAATAATGTATGAAAAAATAGCTGACACAATAAAAATAAGTATGACAAATTGATATGGCAAAAACTGGTCATTCATATATGTTACGAAGAGCTTAGATTATACTTTAGATAGGACAGAGCAAATGCCTCGTATAAAGTTCTTAACTGATAATAAGGCTTTTTAGACAATAAATAGTTTCAAGCGGGGTAAAACAATGTAGAATTATTGTCATTCAAAACAGATAAGATAGTAAATATACATTTGTATTTTAGAGGTATTTATGGCCTTTCATCCAATAATAAGGCATCTTTTTATAAATCGTGCCATATGGTATCTGGTGCTGTGGTTTGCTTTTATCAGTATTACAGCAAATCTTGCGCCTTATTTTGCCAATGACTTTAGATATATGCTAATTGAGGGAACTGGCGACTTTGTAAGCTCATTCTCTGATGTCATTGTCTCGCAGTATCGTCACTACTTTGACTGGGGCGGACGTACTGTGGCCCATGTTATAGCACAGTCTCTTTTGTATATGGGCAAACCTGCTCACTCTATAATTCAGGGCATATGCTATATACTTTTAGTGTTATTTATCTACTATAACGGCCGTGGCATTGCTCCAACATTCAAACTTAACTTTTTAAGTATTGTCTTTATCACAATGATGCTGTGGATCTGCACCAGATCCTACGGTGAGGTTGTCTTTAATGTAGTATCAAGCTCAAATTATCTTTATACCACAACTATAATTTTGATCTTTTTGCTGCCATTTAGGCTGTCAATAAGAAAGGATGCCTACACACTGCCATTTATTTTTGCACCATTGATGTTTGTACTTGGTGTCATGGCAGGCTGGTGTAATGAAAACACATCAGCAGCGCTAGTCTGTGCTGTAGGTTTATTAAATCTGTATCATATAAAAAGACGCACCTTAACCTTATGGCAGTTTACAGGCGGTATTGGTCTTCTTTTAGGCTTTTTACTTTTAGCTCTGGCTCCTGGCAATGCTGCGCGCATGGATTTTATTGAAGCCAAGGGCTTTGATTTTATGGAGCATCTGCCACGCTCCGTTGAGATTATTTTAAGCTCCATAGTCTTTCAGTTTATCCTGGTAGCCGCCTTTTTTATCTCTTTATTTAAAGTAAGAGGCCGCATGCTGCATGTCAATGATACCTATCAGTATGCAGGATCATTGTTTTTAGCAGCCATTGGTCTTTTAAGTGCTCTGATTATGCTCGCCTCCCCTACTGTACCTGCCCGTTCATTTATTGGCTTTACTGTCTTTGTCACAGCTGCAACTGTAGGTTTAAGCTCACTTATAAGCAGCAAGGGCGAGGGGCTTTTAACTCCGGCTCTGTGCAAAACCTTTATGGCTGTTGCCTGTCTGTACAGTGCTATTACCATGGGCAATACCCTTTATTGCTACTATGAAGTCAAACAGGATGTAAAGGTCAGAGAAAGTCAGATCAACTCTCAGCTTGATAAGAATATAAAGGATCTTGTGGTAACTCCTTTTAGAATTACCAATTCAAAATATCTGTATATTGCAGATGTAAGGGCATCAAAGAGCCACTGGTCAAACCGCATTTTGCAGAAATTCTACAAGGTAGATTCTATAAGACGCAGCTGCGATGCTGACGGATCCCATATAGCCTATGACTTTATGCCTTTGCAGTTTGTAAAACCAGAGGGTATCTGTAAATAAAGGTGGCACATGGATAATTTTGAATTTGCACGTAAAACTCATTATTATTTTGGTTTTGGTCAGGATGACAATATAGGCACTATAGTCAGGGACGGCGGCTATCATAAAGTGCTTTTGGTCTATGGCCAGAACTATGCCATACAGTCAGGTCTTATAGACAGAATAGAGCATAAGCTCAAAGAGTGTGAAATAAGCACTCTGCGCCACGGCGGTGTCAGACCCAATCCGCGTATAGATCTGGTCTACAGTGGCATAGAGATGGCACGTGCAAATAATGTTGATCTGATTTTAGCCGTAGGCGGCGGCAGTGCCATAGATACAGCCAAAGCCATTGCTCTTGGCTTTTATCATGAAGGTGACGTCTTTGATTTCTTTTTAAATCAGGAAAAGACAGGCAAAGTTCTTGATGTTGGAGTGGTTTTAACCCTGCCATCTTCAGGCTCGGAGAGCTCAAACAGCTGTGTCATTCAAAAACAGATTGGTGAGAATGTATATAAGATAAGTTATGCAGATGACAATCTTACGCCTGTCTTTGCCGTGCTCAACCCTGAGCTTACCTTTACGCTAAGCGCCTATTTAACAGGCTGTGGTGCCTGCGACATGTTTTGTCATATACTAGAGCGCTATTTTACCAATACCTATGATGTATCTATAACTGACAGAATGTGTGAGGCTGTGCTTTTATCCATAATTGAAACAGCTCCAAGGATTTTAAAAGAGCCTTATAACTATGAGGCCAGAGCCAATCTTATGTGGGCTGGCAGCATGGCACACAATAATATATGTGGTGTGGGCAGAGCACAGGACTGGTCCTGTCACAATCTTGAGCATCAGGTTTCAGCACTGTTTGATGTGCCGCATGGAGCAGGTCTTGCCGTAATTTTTCCATGCTGGATGGAGTATGTCATGCAGCACAATATTATGCGTTTTGCGCAGTTTGCAAGCAGAGTCTTTGCTATAGATATGGATTTTGAGCATCCTGAGAAAACAGCCAAAAAGGGCATAGAGGCCTTAAAAAGCTTTTTTATAAAACTAGGTATGCCACAAAGTCTGTCACAGATGGGCATTACAGGCAGTGATATTCCGCGCTTTTTAAGTTCGCTTGATATTGACCACAAAAGACAGGGATCTTTTGTCACGCTGCATCGCACAGACTGTGAGGCTATATACAAAATGGCACTTAGTCCCGAGGCATAGAGTCTTTTGTGGGATTATGAAAAATATATAGCAAAAGAGCATATACAGGCTCTTTTGTCTTAAGCTATGGCCGCTTTTGTTTTAATAAATTGGAATTAAAGTTGCCATGCGCTATAATCTACATACTTTAAAGCCATAATGTCATACAGAATTTGATACAAATCTTAAAATCATAATTTTAAAGAGGCTTTCATTCTCTCTTATACAGATGAGAGGGCCTTAGGTATGATAGCAAAGGCAGAGATTTAGGAGCATATGCATGAGTAGTTGGTTAGAGAAATTTTTACCTGGCAGCAGAAGTACAAGTGTCAAGCATGAAATTCCTGAGGGCGTATGGACTAAATGTGAGTCATGTGATCAGGTTTTATATAAAGCAGAGCTTGACCGTAATCTTAATGTGTGTCCAAAATGTGGCCATCACATGCGTATTAAAGCCCGCGTCAGATTAAATGCCTTTTTAGATGAGCAGGGCAGAAGCGAGATTGGTGCAGAGCTTGAGCCTAAGGATATTCTGCGCTTTAAGGATTTAAAGCGTTATAAAGACAGATTTTCCGCTGCTCAAAAGAGCACCGGCGAAAAGGATGCCCTTGTGGTCTACAAGGGATATTTAAAGGGTATTGCCGTGGTGGCATGTGCCTTTGAATTTGATTTTATGGCAGGCTCCATGGGAGCTGTGGTTGGCGAGAGATTCTGTCTTGCTGTAAATGAGTGCCTCAAAGAAAGACGTGCTCTTGTATGTTTTTCAACCTCAGGCGGTGCCCGCATGCAGGAGTCTTTATTCTCCTTAATGCAGATGGCCAAAACCTCAGCAGCTCTTGCCCGTCTTGCAAAGGCTGGTCTGCCTTTTATTTCGGTTATGACCAATCCTACCATGGGCGGTGTGTCAGCCTCTCTTGCCATGCTTGGTGATGTGAATATAGCTGAGCCTAATGCTTTAATCGGCTTTGCAGGACCGCGTGTTATTGAGCAGACTGTACGTGAAAAACTGCCAGAGGGCTTCCAGAGATCAGAATTTCTGCGCGAAAAGGGAGCTGTGGATATGATTATTCCTCGTTCCAATATGCGCAACGGTATAGCCTCAGTCATTGCCAAGCTCATGCATCTTGAGGATCCGAATCAAAGTGCTGAGCAGGCTGCTACGGTTGATAACAAAGAGAGCGCAGCAACAGAGGATGCGCCAAGCACCCGTGTATAAATAAATGACTGTTATTGATAAAGACTGCAGAGATTTAAAGACATGGCTTTTGTATCTTGAAAGCATAGACATGTCAAAAATCAAACTTGGTCTTGAGCGCGTGGGCAGAGTCTGCCGCGCTCTTGGCCTTGATAGCTTTGCAGATAAAAAAGTTATAACAGTGGCAGGTACGAACGGCAAAGGTTCTACCTGCGCCTTCATTGCACAGGCTCTTTATGCCTCAGGCTACACCACAGGACTTTATACATCACCGCATCTTATTGATTTTACCGAGCGTATCAGTATCAATCAACAGCAGGTGGATGACACTCTGCTATGTGAGGCGTTCTCACGTATTTTTCAGATCTCTAAGATTGAGGATACTGCTCTTACCTATTTTGAATTTACCACTCTTGCAGCCCTTTACTGCTTTAAAAAAAGCAATGTAGATGTGCTTGTTTTAGAGGTGGGACTTGGAGGCAGGCTTGATGCTGTCAATATTATTGATGCAGATCTGGCCCTGATAAGCTCCATAGGCCTTGATCATGTGCAGATATTAGGCGACAGCATTGATAAGATAGCCTATGAAAAGGCCGGCATTATCAAGGATAAATCCGTATGTATCTTAGGCGCAGTTGAGAATAGGGCCTTTGATGTTATACATAGGATCTGCCTTGATAAAAAGGTAAAGCTTTTAGCCTCTGGCATTGATTTTAAGACCACATTTGTCCCGGGGCTTGATACATTTGACTTTAGTTACAGCAGCGGCTGTGGCAAAAGTGCTGCCTTGTGTGTACATGAGCACTATGCGCTGCCAAAAATTCCCTTTGAGTGTGTAGGTATTGCCCTATGTGCTCTAAAGCAACTTGAGGATATGGGCTTTGTCATCAAAGACAAGGCACTTGAGGATACACTGTTACACACAGCGCTGCCATGTCGTATGCAGAAGATTGCTAAAAGTCCTGATGTATATATTGATGTGGCACACAATGAGCAGGCTGCACGTCATCTGCACATGCGTCTGTCACTGCAAAAGGGCACAGGCACAAAGCGCAAGGCTGTAGTTGCCATGCTCAAGGATAAAGATATAGAAGGCGTGATAGCTTCAGTACATGATCTGTTTGATGTATGGTATGTAGCCTCAAGCACAGGCGTGCGCGGAGAGGATTACACCAGGCTTGAGAACGCTGTATTAAATTACGTAGCAGACACACAAAGCGTCAGAGGTTTTGATGATATTGAAAAGGCCATTGACTGTGCGCTGCAAGAGAGCTGTGAAGATGATGAAATAATTATTTTCGGCTCTTTTGTAACTGCAGCTGCGGCTTTGAAATATTTTACAAAGAATAATACTGTTTGAGGATAGGATAATGGCTTTAGGAAGCACCATAAGAAATAGAATAGTGGGCTTTTTTGTAATAATTTCCATAGTTTTAATAGCACTGCCTGCCATGATGGACAATGATGCCGAGCGCAGACAGGAGAACAATCAGGCAATTGCCATTGATAAAAATGGAGCTATAACTGATGAAAATGGACAGCTTATGTCTAATTTCGAGCCTGATTATTCCACCTTGCTTGAAGGTGATGACGGCGGCAGCTCTTCAGGTGAGCTCTCACTCAAAGGTGATGCCTTGCAGACACAGCCTGCAGCTCCATCAGCCTCAGACGGTGTGCTGCATGCATCAGACAGTACTGTCAGTGCCGGTAATGGTGCTCACAACACTACATCATCCTTTGTTGACAGCGCAGCTCCTGTATCTGGCGGCGGTGAGGTTTTAATAGGCTCACAGGCACAAAAAACACCTAATACCAGCAGTGCCAAACCAAAGGTCGAGGTTTTAGGCTCCAAGGCTCCTGCACAGAATACTGCACAGAACAAAGTTGAAGTGCTGGGCAAGCCTGCAAACAAGGTCAGCCCTAAACAAGAGAGCAGCAGCGATAAGGTGGCAGCAGGCACCTTTAGTGTTCAGGTTGGTGTTTTTTCCCAAAAGGATAAATCCGATCGTATGATTGCCAATCTAAAAGCTGCCGGTATCAAGGCCTTTAGCCGTAATGTCACCATCAACGGCAAAAGTATGGTGCGTGTCTATGCAGGCTCTGGCAAGAGCCGTGATGCATTAAAGCCTACACTTGAAAAGGTGGGCAAGGTTACAGGATCAAAGGGAATTATTGTTGAGGTGCAATAAAGGCTGTAGCTGACATTACCTTGCACTAGGGCATTATTCTGGCTTTAAGCCTCCCTTTATTCAGGCTTTAAAGGGAATGACGTGCAGCTGGGATTTAGCACATAGGGCAGGATGATCCTGCATTTTAATTTTTTTAAGTACAGAGGATATGGGCATGGAAATAGCAAGACTTGTTGATTATTTAGATGAGCTTTTAGATGTCACTAAGTTTAAGGATGCCTCCGTCAATGGACTGCAGGTTGAAGGATCTCAAAACTGCAATGTGCTGGTAACAGCAGCTACAGCATCGCTAGATGCAATTGATGCTGCCATTGAATCTGGCGCTGATACTCTTTTGGTGCATCACGGTCTGTTATGGAAAGGTGATGATGGTCGTATTGTGGGCACCTATAAAGAAAGAGTCAAGGCACTTTTAGATAACAATATAAATCTTATAGCCTATCATCTACCTCTTGATGCCAATATAAACTTTGGCAACAATATCAATCTGTGCAAAATCATAGGCGCCTGTGAGGTGGATTACATAGAAGAGGGCAATGCAGCCTCCATAGCCATGAGGGCAGTACGCGAGAGTGCAGCTAGTGTCAAAGATATTGCCATTGCACTGACCCGTCATCTTGACAGTCGTGTGAGCATTATAGGCACAGATGATGAAAATCTTATGCTTTCAAGTTTTGCTGTATGTTCAGGCTCTGGCAGCTTTGTGCTTGATAATAACAAATGTCCTGATTTTGATGCTTTGATTACGGGCGATGTCAATGAGCAGACCTATCATATGGCCCATGAGACAGGTACAGTTGTTTTTGCCTGCGGGCATCATGCCTCAGAGCAGGACGGGGTTAAGAATCTTGGCATGCATCTGTCAAAAATGTTTAAGTTAACCCACAAGCATCTGCACTTTACCTATGAAAAAAACGCTTTATGGTATGAGGCAAAATAAATGACTGATAAATTAACTGCTGAGGCTCTGCTGGTTAAAAACGCACTTGAGGCCTGTGGCCTTGAAACTCCATGGCATGACAATGGTTTATCACCCCAGCAAAAAAGAGAGATTATAGCCTCGCACATGCAAAAAATCATGGAGACTTTAGGGCTTGACCTGTCTGATGACAGTCTTATTAAGACGCCAGAGCGTGTGGGCAAAATGTTTGTAAACGAGATTTTCTCAGGCCTTGATTACAGGAATTTTCCTGAGATTACTCTTATTGAAAACAAAATGCACTTTGATGAGATGATCAAGGTTAAGGATATAACGTTAACCTCAACATGTGAGCATCACTTTGTGGTAATTGATGGTGTGGCAAAGGTGGCCTATATGCCAAAGGATAAGATTATAGGCCTGTCTAAAATCAATCGTATTGTGCAGTTTTTCGGGCACAGACCGCAGGTGCAGGAGCGTATGACTCAGCAGATTCTAGTTGCACTGCAGACCTTGCTTGATACTCAGAATGTGGCTGTGTCCATAAGTGCCACGCATTATTGTGTCAAGGCCAGAGGTGTGCGCGATCCTAGCTCACTGACCACAACTACAGCCCTTGGCGGTCATTTCAAGCATAACTCAAAATCAAGACATGAGTTTTTAACTGACTAATAAGAACAATTATTATTAAAATTAACTATGGATAATACATATGAGCAGATATGATGATAATTACAGGATCTCACTTTTAGTGCCTGTCTATAATGAAGAGGAGACTATTGAGACTTTTGTCAGTGAGGTTGAAAAGATCTTAGCTCCTATTATGGAGCATATTGAAATTGTCTTTGTTGATGATGGCTCAAAGGATAAAAGTGCACAGATTATTAAAAATCTGATGCAAAGCAAAAGCTATATAAACTTTATTGCTCTGTCACGTAATTTTGGTAAAGAGGCTGCCATGACTGCAGCTTTGGATCTGGCAAGTGGCGATGCTGTAGTGCCTATAGATGTTGATCTGCAGGATCCGCCTGAGCTTATTTTGGAATTTGTAAAAATCTGGAGAGAAGAGGGCATTGATACTGTCTATGGCATACGTACAGATCGCTCTAAGGATACAGAGGTTAAAAGAGTAACCTCAGGCGGTTTTTACTATGTGTTCAACAAACTCTCCAACAAGGTGAAAATCCCTGAAAATGTAGGCGATTTCAGACTTATTGACAGAAAGGTTATTGAGTCGGTTAAAACTCTGTCAGAGTCCAACCGCTTTATGAAAGGTCTTTTTGCCTGGCCAGGATTTTCCTCAAAGGGCGTGGCCTATAAAAGACCTGAAAGAGTGGCCGGCACCACCAAGTGGAATTACTGGAAACTGTGGAATTTTGCCCTTGATGGTATTGTCTCATTCTCATCGCTGCCACTGCGTATCTGGTCCTATATAGGTGGCTTTATAGGCGTGCTAGCTCTTGTATACATGCTCTATATAGTGCTCAATACCCTGTTTTTTGGTATTGATGTGCCAGGTTATGCCTCTATTATGTGTGCCGTATTATTTTTAGGTTCGGTGCAGCTTATCTCAATTGGTATTTTAGGCGAGTATCTTGGGCGTATCTCTGAGGAAACCAAGGGCCGTCCTGTCTATGTGGCCAAAGAGATTGCAGGTCCGCTAAAGGATACTCTGCCTCAGGGTTTTGTTAAAACCAGATGCGGAATTTATGTCAATGAGAAGTCAGAAGATGGCGCAGATAACGCTAGTAAGGATAAATAGGTGAAAGGGCTTAATCTTAAGGATAATAAAAGCTCTCATATATTTGAGATTGTGCGCTTTATACTTGTAGGATCGGCAGCTACGCTTACCGATCTTATAATCAGCGCTGCCCTTATTTATATGACGCCTCTGTCTGAAAATGCAATTACAACTATAGCCTTTGCCATTGCCTTTTTTGTCTCTTACTTTGGACATAAAAACTATACTTTTAAAAAAGATGGCAAAATGCTCTCCTTTTTAGCCCTGGCCCTTGGCATGCTACTGCTGCGCAATATTATAGTTTATTATCTGGTGCTCTATGTAATAGCAGGCCTGCCGGCTCTGGTAATTGCCATGATCTTTGTAACAGGTATTACCTATCTGGTCTCAAAGTTTTTTGTCTTTAAGTAAATGTCAGTGACTGCACTGACCTATATTGCAGTCACGCTTTTGCAGTGCCAGATGGCACAGGACCATACATAAAAATTATATTTTGCAGTTTTAAAAGGTGGAAATGTGCGTATAGCTTTAGGTGTTGAATATCAGGGAACAAATTATGCAGGCTTTCAGAGGCAGAATCATGCTGATACCATACAGGGTCAGCTTGAAAAGGCTTTGTCATTTGTAGCTGATGAGCCCATTACTCTTAACTGTGCCGGACGTACTGATACAGGCGTCAATGCCACAGGTCAGGTTGTATCTTTTGATGTGACAAAGGAAAGATCGGATAGAGCCTGGGTACTTGGTACCAACACTAAACTGCCAGATGATATAGCTATTACCTGGGCCAGGCATGTAGATGAGAGCTTTCATGCCCGCTTTAGCGCCAAGGCCAGACGCTATCGTTACATTATGCAAAGCTCACTTTACCGTCCTGCCATTTTAAATAAGGGAGTGAGTACCTATATGGGGCAGTATGATGTAAGTGTCATGCATGAGGCAGCTCAGTTACTGCTTGGTGAGAGGGATTTTTCAGCATTTAAGGCCAGTGATGATGAGTCACGCTCCTTTTTTCGCTGTGTGCACTTTTTAAATGTATCAGGTATTGGGCCTTATATTGTCTTTGATATACAGGCCAATGCCTTTTTACACCATATGGTTAGAAATATTGTAGGCTCGCTTTTAGAGGTGGGCTCTGGCAAACGCGATAAAGAGTGGCTGTCCATGGTGCTTGAGAGCAAAGACAGAAATATTGCAGGACCTACAGCCTTTGCCAATGGTCTGTATCTTGTGGATGTTACATATCCTGAGTCTTTTATGCTTCCAAAAAGGGATTTTTTGGGTCCACTGTGGTTTAACTAAGGTATTTGTTGTAGCTTAGGACTATAATAGAGCAGTAGTGTCAAAGGAAAATAAAGATGTACAATCTGCCAAATATTCTAACTATGCTCAGGGTGCTTTTAATCCCTGTGTTTGTCTTATTGTTCTACCTGCCAAACCCAGGCTCCAATCTTCTGGCCGCCTTTGTTTTTGTTGTGGCAGCCTTTACCGATCTTTTAGATGGGTATCTTGCAAGAAAGCTGCAGCAGACTACAAAGTTTGGCGCCTTTTTAGATCCTGTAGCTGACAAGATTATTGTCTGTACAGCCCTGGTGCTTATAGTTGAGTTCTACTCAGTCAAGGCCGGCAATTATTTTGAGCATATCAATCTTTTGGTTTCCATTCCTGCCATTGTTATTATCTCGCGTGAGATTGTAGTATCAGCTCTGCGAGAGTGGATGGCAGAGATTGGAGCTAGGGCACAGGTTGCTGTCAACTGGGTTGGCAAGTGGAAAACAGCTATACAGATGACAGCTATAACAGGTCTTATATGGAGACATAATGAGCCTATAATCTATGGCTCAATTGCTCTGCTGCTTGTGGCCACTGTACTTACCATCTGGTCTATGGTCATGTATTTAAGGGCAGCTTTTAAAACTGTGGATATACAGGAGAGCAGCACAAAAGAAAAGGGCATGACAGACTTGCCTGTAAAGGATAATGACAGTAAGCATGATGAGAGTGTAGCCCCTGGCCTTTCAGATAATACCAAGATCTAAGATATTATCAGTATTTAAAGAGTTAGGTAGATTAAAGGTACAAGTAAAAACTGTACCTTTAATTGTCTCAGGGTAATCTTTTAGACACATTTGACAGGTTTTTTAAGCCCTGCATATTTGGCGGCGCTTTTGGCGGCTCCATCTGGAAAGAGGGCGGCCAGGGCCATGGATGATGATAGATCTGTAAGTCCCTGTTGTTTTAGATAGGCAATAAGAGAGCGCATAGGAGGTGTGGTATTAAATTTTTCATAATAATCACGCACCGTTTTAATAATAATTATATGCCTGTCAGTAAGCTCTAGACCATCAAGACGGGCCATTTCATGCATGATCTCCTGATTCCATAAGCTCATATCCTCTAAAAAACCTTCAGCATCTGTTAAAAAAACTCTTTTATTAAATGTAAAAGTCATATATAATAGCCCTCATTGGATGGGTGGCAGAGCGGTTGAATGCAACGGTCTTGAAAACCGTCGAGGGTTTACGCCCTCCGTGAGTTCGAATCTCACCCCATCCGCCAGGCACCATATATGGTGCTTTTTTTATGCCCGCCGCCTTGTGGCTCTCATATAAGAAAGCCTGTCATAATTAAATTACAAAGTATTGTTATATCAGATCCTATATGTATATGTTATAGGAACTGTGTGTCTGCAACAGAGCTTAAATACATGCACTTTATAAAAAGAGCAGGATATAGGCTCTAAATAAAAAAGCTACCTTTAAAGGTAGCCTTGAAGCTATCAGTCCTGATGATGAAGCAGATGCCCCATACGTTTTTCCTTGGTATCTAGATAGCCTTCATTAAATTCATTGCGACCGTATTCAAGAGGCTCACGTGAAACTATCTGTATGCCATGCTCTTCAAGATCTTTAATCTTGGTTGGATTATTGGTCATCAGAATGATTTTGTTAAAGCCCAGCTGCTGCATCATAAGTGCACAGACATCATAGGTGCGGCCATCTGATGGGAAGCCTAATTTTAAATTGGCATCAACTGTATCAAGGCCTTCATCCTGCAGCTTGTAGGCTCTGATCTTATTAAAAAGTCCAATGCCGCGGCCTTCCTGGCGCATATATAAAAGTGCGCCGCGTCCTACCTTGGCAATTTTGGCAAGGGCGGCATCAAGCTGAAAACCACAGTCACAGCGCAGGGAGCCTAGGGCATCACCTGTCAGGCATTCAGAGTGAATGCGGGTTAAAACCGGCTCTCCATCTGCAAGATTGCCAAGAAATATAACAGCATGATCAAGAAGATTTTCATCACGAAAAATGGTTATATTAAAAATAGCATGCTTGGTTGGAAGCTTGGCAACAGGGCCCTGCTGTATTTTTGTAGTCACAATTAAACCTTCTTATTTGTAATAGTTACTAAAAATCATCAATGAACTAAGACTTAGTGGTTAAGATGAATTTTAAAATATCACAAGATTATACATCATTTGATCTAAAGAGCGTGAATCACATGAGAAACTAAAGCCTATTTGCGTGTTTAAAACTTAAAAATGTGAGTTGCTATGAAGATGCAAAAAAGCAGATGCAATTTATTTGCAAAAAGAAGCTTATATTGAAGGATGGAAAGGATAACTGTGTAAACTAAAATCTCTTATGCTTTAATTGCGCAATTTTAGAATCTAAATTTATGCTATCTTGTTTTTTATGTATCTGTAATTTTGTCTCTTGTTGATTTTAGAGTAAGATTGGATAAAGTACGAATCTTTATACAAGAGCAGCTATAAATAATCAGGATAAAGGGATGTATTATGATTAAAAACAATGGCACTGATGTCTTATCTGGTGAAGAAAACTTTGCCAGTCATATTTTAAACAATGGCTATTATGTTGATAAAACATCTTATCTTAGCGATCTCTTTGTTAAAAGACGTGGAAAAAATGCATTGTTCACAAGACCCCGTCGCTTTGGCAAAACCTTAAATATGTCCATGATTAAGGTCTTTTGTGAGCTTAACTATAAAAATCCTGGGGACACATCATATCAGCAAAAACTCTTTATAGACAATGGCCGTAATCTTGCTGTAGCTCAGGATGAGTATAAAGAGCTGCGCGATAAGGTCATGGGACAGCTGCCTGTTATCTATGTCTCTTTTAGAGGCGTTGAGGGCCTATGTTTTCATCAGGCCGTTGATAAAATTATTACTAAGATAGCACTGCTGTATAAATATTTTCTGTTTCTTGCTGATAGTAAAAAAATTCCTCAGGCGCAAAAGGATCTTTTTTTAAGTATTTACAATTTTTGTTTCAAACACAAAGGTGAATTAAAAAATGATGCTTTGCTTGATAAGGCAATATCTTATTGTGGAACCTTCATACCAACACTTGCAGATATGCTCTATACAGAGTTTGGCAGACAAGTTTTAATTCTCATAGATGAGTATGATGTGCCATTGCAAAAGGCAGTTGTGGCTGAGAAGCCTTACTATAATAAAATGCTTGGCATTATCCGTGATATAAGTGTTAATACCTTTAAGCAGGATCCTGATGCCTGGCTGTATAAGGGTATTATTACAGGCTGTTTAAAAATTGCCCATCAAAGTGTCTTTACTGATGCTAATAACTTTACCACCTTTAATGTAAACGATGAGCTTTACTCATCCTTCTTTGGCTTTACACAGGAGGAGACAGATAAAATCCTTGATGACTTTGGTGTAGAGTCTAAAAAAGATGAGATTAAAAAGTGGTATAACGGCTATAGATTTGGCAATGATTATGTCTACTGCCCATGGTCTTTAATGGAATACTGTTTTTCATTAACAGATGGTAACGATGAACCAAAGCCTTTCTGGGTTAACAGCTCAGGTAATGACATTATCACTCTGTACACTAAAAACTCAATAGAGGCTAATGATGCTGACAATATACAAAAGCTACAGGATTTAATGGATGATAAATCAGTTTTAATAAAACTCTCTGAATTTAGTGTTTATCCTGATATTAAACAAGGTATGAGCTTTGATACCTTTTGTACCATGATGCTGCAAACAGGCTATGTCACCTTTGATGAAAATTCAAAGCTTTTTGAATATGTGAGTGTGAAAATACCAAATTATGAAGTAAGAAAGGCTTTTGAGACCAAATTCTCTTACTTATATTCTAATGACAATGATAGCTGGAAAGATGAAGGCTTTAAGCTTTTAGAGGCACTGATGGGCAATGATATTGACAAGGCTCAGGCTATTATAAACTCTGTTCTGAGAGTCTATATAAGTATAAGACACTCAGGCTCTGAGCAATACTATCATGGCTTGATGCAGGGTCTTTTAATTAGCGCCGCACAAAAGAACAATATTAAGGTACTAGATGAGAGCGAGAGCGGTATTGGTTATAGCGATATTATACTTAAAGATTTTATGTATAAAAGAGCTATAATCCTGGAGTTCAAACGCGCTGGCGATGAAGATCTATGCCTTAGGACAGCTAATGAGGCCACAGAGCAGATTATTAAAAAAAGATATGCAGATCTTTTTGATACACAGTATACACAGGTATATGGTATAGGTATTGGCTTTTGTAGAAAATACTGTGAGATAGCATCACTTGGCAATATTGCAAAGCAGGCTAAAGCTGATTGAGCTTGGGCTTAATACAGAAATTTGTATCAATAGCTCAATATCAAAAACTATATAGACTGTATCTTTGTTAACATGGATCTGCATCTTCTCTAAAATGAGTCATACTAATATGTCATAGACAAGAGTCTGCCGCTTTTTTAATATATAGCACTCTATATCTTAAAAGTCAGTCTACCATTGTAACGTTTTTAATTTTAGCGTGCAGCGCATTAAAATACAGGTGTTTAACGCAGTTGTCGCTGCATGAACAATATAACAGCTCCATTGAATGCTTAAGTTCCTAGGCTTGCAATTTTGCGCAAAAAAGCTTGTATATAGTCTCCTATAATGCAATAATAGCTAAATTTTATAGTTTAGGAAATTAATTGTGGCAGAAAGTATAGTAATTACAGTAGACGGACCTGGCGGTGCTGGTAAGGGTGAACTTACACGTCGTCTGTCAAAGCAGCTTGGTTTTGATCTTTTAGATTCAGGTGCTATCTACAGAGTGCTGGCTTATGCTGCAAGAAAGGCAGGACTTGCTCTTTTTGACGAGGACTCTTTAGTACAGGAAGCTTTGGTATTAAATTTAAGCTTTGAGGTTAAAGATGACGGCGTGCACGTTTTATTAAACGGCGAGGACGTCAGCAGTGCCATCAGAACTGAAGAGGCTGGAGTCAATGCCAGCAAGGTGGCCGCCATTGCTTCTGTACGTCAGGCACTGCTGCAAAGACAAAGAGATTTTGCCCTTGAGGCACAAAATGGTCTTGTTGCAGATGGCCGTGATATGGGCACTGTGGTATTTCCAAATGCTCAGGTCAAGATTTTCCTTGATGCCAGCGCCGATGTCAGAGCCAGACGCCGTGTGCTGCAGCTTGAGAAGGCAGGTAAAGATGCCGATTTTGAGCAGATTTTAAAGGATATTAAAGACAGAGACGACAGAGATAGAAATCGTCCTGTTGCACCGCTTGTTCCTGCAGCTGATGCTCTTGTAATAGATTCATCAGATATGAGCATAGAGCAGGTGGTTGAAATGGCTATGGCAGAGATCAAACGCCATATATAGGATTTGTCATTGTGACAAAAGTATATCGTCATGGATGATGATATTAGTAAATAACCCCCCAAACGCATGATGCCAAGGGGCGCAACTGGAAATTATTACCTTAATGGAATCATTTGCACAACTTTTTGAAGAGTTCTCATCAGTAGAAACTCGCCCAGGTTCAATTGTCAAGGCTGTTGTTGTTGGCATTGATAATGGTTATGTTCTTGTAGACGCCGGCCTCAAGTCAGAGGCTTCAATTCCTGTAGATCAGTTCCTTGATGCTCAGGGCCAGATTGAAGTTAAAGTCGGCGATGAAGTAGATGTTGCCTTAGATCAGTTCGAGTCAGGTGATGGCGAGACCATCCTGTCACGTGACAAAGCCAAGCGCAACGAAGCCTGGGCCAAGCTTGAAGAGGCCTTTAAGAACAGCGATCCAGTTATGGGTCTTATCGACGGCAAAGTCAAGGGTGGCTTTACTGTTCAGTTAGGCGGCATCCGCGCCTTCCTGCCAGGTTCACTTGTTGACGTTCGTCCTGTTCGCGAGACAACTCACCTTGAGGGTAAAGAGCTTCAGTTTAAGGTAATCAAACTTGACCAGAAGCGCAACAACGTAGTTGTATCACGTCGTGCTGTTATTGAGTCAGAGAACTCAACAGAGCGCGAGTCAGTACTGGCCACTCTGCAGGAAGGTCAGGAAGTCAAGGGTATCGTTAAGAACCTTACTGACTATGGTGCATTCGTTGATCTTGGTGGTGTTGATGGTCTTCTCCACATTACCGATATGGCCTGGAAGCGCGTCAAGCACCCAAGCGAGATCGTAACTGTAGGTGACGAGATCGATGTTAAAGTCTTAAAGTTTGACCGTGAGCGTCAGCGCGTATCATTAGGCTTAAAGCAGCTTGGTGAGGATCCATGGGCCAATATCGCCACCCGCTTCCCAGTTGGCACCAACATCGAAGGCAAGGTAACCAATCTTACCGATTATGGCTGCTTTGTTGAGATCCAGGAAGGTGTTGAGGGTCTGGTACACGTATCTGAGATGGATTGGACCAACAAGAACATCCACCCATCTAAGGTTGTATCAGTAGGTGACAGCGTAACTGTTAAGGTTCTTGAGATTGACGAGGAGCGTCGTCGTATTTCTTTAGGCCTCAAGCAGTGCAAGCCAAATCCATGGCTTGAGTTTGCAGAGTCACACTCAAAGGGCGAGAAGGTAACCGGCAAGATCAAGTCAATCACTGACTTTGGTATCTTCATCGGCTTAGATGGCGGTATCGACGGTTTAGTTCACCTGTCAGACATTTCATGGCAGCAGCCTGGCGAAGAAGCCGTTCGCGACTTCAAGAAGGGCGATGAAATCACTGCTATCGTTCTGCAGGTAGACCCAGAGCGTGAGCGCATTTCATTAGGCTTAAAGCAGATCTCAGAAGATCCGTTCAGTGATTACCTTTCAACCAATCAGAAGGGTGCTCTGGTCAAGGGTGTAGTTGAGTCTGTTGACGCCCGCGGCGCCACCATCACCTTAGCAGAGGGTGTAACTGGCTATATCCGTGCTCAGGACGCTTCACGTGAGCGTGTTGAGGATGCCAGCACTGTGCTCAAGGTAGGTGACGAGGTTGAGGCTAAGCTTATCAACGTTGATCGCAAGACCCGTAACATCAGCCTTTCAATTCGTGCCAAGGATGAGGCTGAGGAGAAAGAGGCTTTAGAGAGCTTAAAAGAGCAGTCAAAGGGCACTGAGGCTCAGTCAGCTATGGCTGCAGCTTTCGAGGCTGCCCGTAAAGGCGAATAAGAGCTTTCTGATGTAGCACTTATTACAGGACAGGCGCCATAAGGCGCCTGTCTGCTATCTGTACTATATAAAATCATTATTACCCCTCCTGCTTTTCAAATGATAATAAAAGCTTAGCTTTTAGATAACAGTTATCCATAACGGTTTAAAATAATTATTATTTGTAAAGTTACTTTATACAATGAATATAAAACCCAAAAAAGGCATTTTTGTCTTATAAATTATGTGTTTATAAAACAAAATCTAATATCCCTCACAGTTTGTCAATATAATGCTAAATTTTTAAAAATCTTTGATTTAAATGCTTTTTTTAAATTGCATATGTGATATAAAATATCCGATATATTTAAAAAAAACATCTGGTCTATATAGTTTTTATAGCTCACTACAGCTATTAAAGCTGCGTAAAGGAATGCCTTATGACTCGTGCCGATTTAATAAACACTTTAGTAGCTAAATACTCAGAACTGCCACCTGCCCTGGTTGATGATGTCGTCAGAGAGCTGTTTGAGCAGATGATCAAATCTCTGGCCTCCTCTCAGAGAATTGAAATTAGAGGTTTTGGCAGCTTTGAAGTCAGAGTCAGAGCTCCGCGCGTGGCTCACAATCCAAAGACAGGTCAAAAGGTTGAAGTAGGAGAGAGACGAGTGGTGCATTTTAAACCTGGAGTTGATCTTAAAGAAAAGGTAAACTCATTAAAAGACAAGGATTTAGTTGAAGATTAAATACTTCTTTATACCTAATAAGTATTAAAAATGCTATTATAGGTTTATTGAATCCGAGGTTTTTTATGCTTAAGTTTTCTCTTTATATAGTTATTTTTGCTGTTGTTTTCTTCTGGGGCCTGGCTGTAGGCTCAGCCAACGGCACTGTAGTTTCATTTGATTTTCTGTTTTTAAAGACCGATCTGTCAGTATCTGCAGTATTTGCTGTAGGTATTGGTGTTGGTATACTTCTAGGTATTTACGCCTCCTTACTTTTCTGCCTTAGAGTATGGCGCAATGCTCATCAGGTAAAGAGTGAGTTCAAGCGTTACAAGAAAAGCGAGCATAAGCAGTTAAAGACCGAGCAGAACGCCAAGGGCGCTGACTAATCTCCTCTGTGAGCGGTTAATGTTCGAATTACTGTTTTTATTACTACCTATTGCGGCAGCCTATGGTTATTACATGGGCCGCTCATCAGTCAGCTCACAACGTCAGGAAGTGCAGAGCAAAAAGAATGTCACTTACCTAAGAGGTGTGGAGTATCTTTTAAACAATGACAAGGACAGGGCAGTAGATAAATTTATTGCCTATCTTAATGAGTCAGATCCAAGCTTTGAAACCTCGCTGGCGCTTGGCAATCTGTTTCGTCAGCGCGGAGAGGTGGACAAGGCCATCTCTGTGCATGAATCCTTATCTTTAAATACTGAATATGAAAGCGCACAGATTGAAATTGCAAAGCTGGAGCTGGCCCGCGATTTTTTAAGTGCCGGACTTTTGGACAGAGCTGAAATCATACTTACAGCTTTAGTTGATATTCCTCGCCAGAGACGCAATGCAGCCTCGCTTTTAGTAACACTGTATGAATATGAGCATGACTATAACCGAGCCATAAAGGCAGCTCTTGATTATCAGAACGATCTTGGCGACATTGTCATACGCAAGCTTTCAAACTTCTACTGCCAGAGAGCAGAGAGTGAGGAGGCCTCAGGTGAGGATGACAAGGCTTTAGCCTCGCTGCAAAGAGCTATAGATGTTGATAAAGATTCAATCAGAGCCCGTTATCTTTTATCACTGCGCTACATAAGAGCCAAAGATTTTGTAAAGGCTCTTGAGCTGCAGCGTCAGATAAGCAGTATTGATCATGATGCAGGGCTTGTCTGTCTTGAAATTTTGCAGAAAATCTACACCAACAAGGCTGATTTAAAATACAGAATAGAGCTTGAGGATCTGGTTCGCCGTACGTTGTCATCGGCTGCCATTGTTGAGCTTGTTGAGGTTATTGAGCTTACAGGCTCTGTGCATGATGCCAAGCTTCTGTTAACCTCCTATATAAAGGACAGACCTAATTTAAAACTGTTTTCAGCACTGATGCGTCTGCGCTCTAAAGAGCTTGATGCTAGTGCCAATGATGCCATTTTGCAGCTAAAAAGTCTTGTGGATGCTCAGATTGCATCATCTGCTCAGTACAGCTGCTGCCGCTGCGGCTTTGAGTCAAAAATGCTGTTCTGGCAGTGCCCTTCATGCAGACGCTGGAATACCTTAAAGGCCATACGCGGTCTTGCCGGTGACTAATCTTTAATTGAGGTAAATATGATAGATCCTAAGGTTATTGTGGCTCTTGACTATGCAAGTGCCGCTGATGCTTTTAATTTTGTGGATAAAATTGACAGCTCACTGTGTAATTTAAAGGTAGGCAAGGAGCTCTTTACCATTGCAGGACCTGACTTTGTCAAAGAGCTTGTCAAAAGAAATTTTCGTGTATTTTTAGACTTAAAGTTTCATGATATTCCAAATACAGTGTTAAAGGCCTGTGAGGCAGCATCTGATCTTGGTGTATGGCTTGTAGATGTACATACCACAGGAGGCTCTGTGATGATGGAGATGGCAGCTAGGGCTCTTAAGGCCAACAACAGTGCTACTAAAATCATTGGCGTTACTGTACTTACCTCCATGGATGAGGCAGGCCTTAAAGAGATTGGCATCGATATAAGTCCAAAAGAGCAGGTGTTAAGACTTGCAGCTCTTGCAAAAAACAGCGGTCTTGATGGTGTAGTGGCCTCAGCACAGGAGAGTTCAATCATACGTCGAAGCTGCGGTGATGACTTTTTAATTGTAACACCTGGTATTCGCCCTGCAGGCAGTGATATTGGCGATCAGAGCCGCATTATGACACCAGCACAGGCTATTGAGGCCGGATCTGATTATCTGGTTATTGGCAGGCCTATAACCAAGGCTTTAGATCCTGTACAGGCATTAACTGAGATTAATCAACAGATTCAAAAGGCTGGTTAAAATTTAGGTATAAAAATGAATAAAGCCTTATACAAGGCTTTATTCATAAAATGGCAGATTGATTTATCAATTAATCATCAATACGGAAATCTTCTTTGCTCTTGCCTGTCTGCTCAAGCAGGTTGCGCAGATGGGTAGGCAACTTGCCCTGACCGGTCCAGGTTCTCTCAACACCGTCAAGATCAGTATATTTATATTTAGGTTTGAACTTTAATTTCTGATGCTTGTTTAATGACTTTGAAGCTACAAGATCATCAACACTAATATTGTTAACCTGTAAATACTCAAGAGCCTGCTCTAATTTCTCCTTGCGCTCTGCCTCTTTTATTGATTCCTCAAGCTCAGCCTCTTCAATTACACTGCGAATTTCCTGTAGCTTGGCAATAATAGAATCAATATCCTCTATTGTGGCACCTCGCAGGGCAGCCTGCAGATTACGGGCATTTTTCAAGGCCCTAAGTGACATTGGCATGACATCTTCCTCTATAATATCTAATACGTAAAATAATATAATAAAATAATAATATTATATATTTATTAAAAGTGCAAACTTTAATTATTACTAATAAATAATATGCTCTTTTATAAAAATAGACAAAGCTTAATTTACACTGAATAACATATTAAAATTATGATATTTTCAGGCACTTTTGGTCTTTAGGTGTATAAAAAAACTAATATCTATAAAAAATATATACAAAAATCAGCATCATATTTAATAAGCACATGTAATGTCTACGAGTTAAGTGGGATTAGTGTATGTTATAAAGCCTTTGTGTATGATAAATACAAATGTATGGATAAAATGGAGGCTAAAGTTATAAAGCAAATGTATGCATGAAGAGTCTAAAATTGAGTAAGCTGATTAAAGCACAGTTGAATGTTCTGTTGTAAATATTGTGTGTACTTGCTAATATAGAAATGCCTTTAGATTATATGTTAACAAAAGATGAGCACGGAGAGTTTTATGCACATAATTATAATGCGTCATGGGGCCGCCACCTTTTTGGGCGCCGACAGAATACTCACTCCTGAAGGCATTGACGAGGCTCACTCCACAGCGCTCAAGCTTACCTCTGTCTATGATATAAACCGTATTGTAACCTCACCTAAAACCAGAGCCTTTGATACTGCAAAAATAGTACTAGAACATATACATAATGATGTGCCATTTGAAGAGCTCAAAGATCTGACCCCATCTGGCAATGCATCTGCGGTAATTGATTATATTATGGCCATAAGCCAAGCAGATGATACTGTGCTTTTGGTTTCACATATACCTCAGGTTGAAAATTTAGCCTGCGAGCTTTTAAAAAACAGTAATTTTCCGCCTTTTGTTACAGCCTCGGCATTAATTGTAAAAATAGAGCATGATAAAGCACATCTCGTGTCATTTTTAAGCCCAAGCAGTGAAATTATATACACCTAGATCGCACATTTATAATTTAGCCTGAATTTTGATAATTTGTTGCATGACAAAGCTTTAAATGGGCCGATCTTAAGACTATTATTATAGTGTGTACCACACAGATGGAGATTAGCGCATGCGACATTTCAAATTCTATTCACCTGTGCATATAGCAAAACATGTCAGAGCTTTTTTCTCTGGCGTCTTTACTATTCAGGGTATAGGTACGTTTAGATTTGAGTTTGGCAGAGTCATTGTTGAAAAAAGCCAGGAGCTGACATTAAAGCAGGTAGCCAGGGAAATTAATGCACTGCTGCAGGCACAAAAACAGTGATTATCCATTTGAGCATGAAATAAAAGGCACTTTAAGCTACAATAAAGTGCCTTTTTAAATTTTAGATGATGTAAAAAATATGAGTGATGCCCTCTTAGATACTGCTATAGCAGAAATTTATGAAAGTCTTGATACCCCACCTGCAGGTGATGAGATTTACAAGGCTTTGTGTGAAGAACTGATGACAGTACAGGATGCTGTACGTTATATAGTATCGTGCTTTTCATCCCATCAGATTTATGTAGGCCATGGTACCGAGAGCTACTGGGATGAGGCTTTAGAGATTGTGCAGGCTGTGATGCATCTGCAGCCGCCATGTGATGAGAGCACTTTAAGCTCAGCTTTAACGCTAAAGGAGCGTGAACTTATTGCCAAGATTGTACAGTGCCGTATTTTCTCACGCGTGCCAACTCCATATCTGACTCACCGCGCCTTTTTCTGTAATCATGAATTTTATGTCGACAGACGCGTTATTGTGCCAAGATCGCCAATTGCCGAGCTCATAGAAAGCGGCTTTGATCCATATGTTGACAGAATTCCTGAGCGAGTTTTAGATATGTGCACAGGCTCTGGCTGTATAGCTATTGCCATTGCTCTGCACTTTAACGGCGAGTGTGAGGTTGATGCTGTGGATTTGAGCGAGGAGGCACTTGATGTCTGCCGCCTTAATATTGAAGGCTATGAGCTTGAGAGCGTAGTAACTCCTATTCAGAGCGATCTGTTTGAAAATCTGCCAGAAGGCGATAAGTACGATCTTATTGTGGCCAATCCTCCTTATGTTGATCTTGAGGATCTTGAGTCTATGCCACCTGAGTATCATCAGGAGCCGTCTCTTGCCTTAGGCTCTGGTGATGACGGTCTTGACTGTGCCAGAATCATTCTTGCAAGGGCAGCTGACTATCTTACAGACGATGGTATTTTAGTTATGGAGGTTGGTAATTCCGAGGTGCATTTAATCAAAGCCTTCCCTCAGGTGCCATTCCACTTTATCGATCTTAAAAAGGGAGGCTGCGGAGTCTTTGTTCTAACCTGTGATCAGCTAAAGGCCTATGCCGATGTCTTTAAGGCAGGGGTATAAAAGTGGCAGGAAATACATTTGGTACCAATTTTAAGGTTACAACCTGCGGTGAGAGTCATGGTAAGGCTTTAATGGCCATAGTTGACGGTACACCGCCTTTAATTGAGATTAGTGAGGATCTTATACAAAAGGATCTCAACAGACGTCGTCCAGGCTCTACTCAATATGGCACGCCACGCAATGAGCCAGATCAGGTTCGCATTGTCTCTGGTGTGTTTGAGGGCAGAACCACAGGTACGCCTATAGGTCTTATTATTGAAAATACCTCACAGCGCAGTCAGGATTATGGCGAGATTAAAAATTCATTTCGCCCAGGGCATGCTGATTATACCTATGAGACCAAATACGGCATACGCGACTACAGAGGCGGCGGCAGAGCCTCGGCCCGTGAAACTGCTATGCGTGTGGCAGCAGGCGCCATTGCCAAAAAGGTACTCTCCGATCTTTTTGATGTAACTATACAGGGTGCTGTGACAGCCATAGGTCCAGTAAAGGCTCAAAGCATTGATTTTAACTATGCTGCACAAAATGCCTTTAACTTTGCAGATGCGCAGTGTATAGGGCAGCTTGAGACTTATTTTGATGATTTAATGGCACGTCATGACTCATGCGGAGCCGTAGTTGAGCTTGTGGCCAGAAATGTGCCGCAGGGCCTTGGTGAGCCTGTATTTGATCGTCTTGATGCCACCATTGCTCATGCCATGATGAGTATCAATGCTGTAAAGGGCGTGGAGATAGGCGATGGCTTTGCTCTAGCCTCCATGGAGGGCAGCCTGGCGCGTGATGAGATAACCCCAGAGGGCTTTATCTCCAATCATCAGGGTGGCATTTTAGGCGGTATCAGTACAGGGCAGGATATTTGTGTGCGCATGGCTTTAAAGCCAACATCAAGCATATTAGTGCCAGGACGCTCCATTGACAAGGAAGGCAGAGCCATATCCATTGTAACTAAAGGACGTCATGATCCATGTGTTGGTATAAGAGCTGTGCCAATTGCCGAGGCCATGCTTGCTATCTGTCTTTTAGATGCGCTCTTGTCCTTTAAAGGTCAGTGTTTTAATGTTGTAAACAGCAGCTACAGGCTGCCATAGGGATTTAATATGAATGCTGTTGAAACTATTTTAAATCATCAGTCAGTACGCAACTTTACAGGTCAGAGCCTTACAGATGAGCAGGTTAAAACTCTTTCAGAGGTTGTGGCAAGAACTTCAAGCTCCTGCTTTTTCCAGACTGTAAGAGTTATAAGAATTACTGATAGGGAAAAACTTGAGCGCATAGCTGAGCTCTCTGGCGATCAGGAGCATATTGCCAGATGCGCCGAGTTCTGGATGTTCTGTATCGATCTGACACTGCTTATGCAGCAAAATGAGCTTAAAGCTCCTTTTCCATTCAGATTTTTCTACTCAGGCATGAATGATACCTCACTTACCTGTCAGAATGTACTGACAGCAGCTGAGAGCATGGGTCTTGGCGGTACCATTATAGGCGGCTTCAAGCCAGGTATTGTTGAGATCTCAAAGATGCTAAATCTGCCTTTTGGTGTGGCCCCATGTTTAGGTCTTATCCTTGGTGTGCCAGATGTCAATTATCTTGAGCAGCAGAAACCTCGTCTACCTCTTGACTATCTTATCTTTGAGAACACCTATAAAGATGTAGTCACCAAAGAGGGTATTGATGAGTATAATGCCACTTTAAGAGAATATTATGAAAACAGAAAGTACAATAGACGCTCAATTGACTGGAGCAGTGCCTGCTCTGCAATGCTTGGCAATACAGCAGCAAAGCCTTCACTAAATCCAATTATTGAGTATTTTAAAGGTCAGGGTTTTTCTTTTGACTAAAGAGCTTACACAAAATGGCCTGCTTATAGCAGGTCTTTTTACATCTGATATATATCAGGCATCAGTATTTTTTTATAAAAATATAATGCTCTTTTTCTGTTATAGCCTCATCAAGTGGCATATCCCAGCTTTGCACCGGAATATACTGAAGCTTTTGAAATTCATGGGCAATACCTATGACAAGACAGTCAGATGAGACACGCTTTAACATTCTGTCATAATAGCCGCCGCCCATACCAAGACGGTTGCCCTTTAAATCAAAGGCCAGCATAGGTACAAGCAAAATCTCAAGTTTTGCTGTATCTGCCTTATTCTGTGTAAGCGCAGCAGGCTCTTTTATACCAAAGCTGTTTACAACAAGGTTATGCTCATCATAGCTGTAAAAATCCATATGACCTTTAATCTTGCTGTTAATTACAGGCAGATAGACTTCATGCCCTAAAGCCTTTAGATGGGCATTGATATTTTGCATATCAATTTCATTTTTAAAGGAGCTATAGGAGCCTATAATCCTTTTTTGTGATAAAAAAGGGTGGGAGGCTATGGTGTTGAATATTACAGATGAGCTTGAGTAAAGACTGTATGTATCAAGCTCGTGACGCTTTTGTTTCATTAAAGAGCGCAGCTGTGCTCTTTGGTCTTTGATAAAATCTGACATTGATAGTTACTAATCTTAATAAAACTTATATGTAAAATTATCTGTTATGTATTTTTTCAATACAGCGGCTTATTTCATTTAAATTGCCATAGACACGATTTAGTGTAGATTGAGCCTGCATGGCAAAGGGAGTGTGGCCCTGTGCTATGGCCATAAGTTTTGACTGAGCCTCAAGGGCACAGAGTATGGCACCCTGCTGCGGGGTCAGATTGGGATTGTCTCTTAGTATTTTTGCACACAGATCCTGAACTTTCTGAATGGCACTTTCAAGTGCCTCTTCTTGATCTTTACGACAGCGTACGGAAAAATTCTCACCTAAAATGGTAAAAGAAATGTTTATATCAGATTGTGATGGACCTGCCTCTGACATGAAATTCTCCTTAACACTTAAGACTTTTTATTTATCTAAACAGTGATTTTAAAGGTATAATATAGCAAATTTGTCATAATTGTATATATGCTCTTAGTATTTAGGGTCTATATAGGAATTTTTAAAATAAAGGTGAAAAGTGACCGAAAAACTGCAGAAGGTCCTGGCTAGGCTGGGAGTAGGATCACGTCGAGAATTAGACGCATTAATTGCCCAGGGCAGAGTTGAAGTAAACGGTAAAGTTGCTACAGTAGGCGAAAGAGTTGAAGATGACATTACTGTAAAAATAGATGGAAGAGTTGTTGCTACACCTTTATCTTCAAATCCAAAGTGCAGAGTTCTGATGTATTACAAGCCAGAGGGCGAGCTTACCACTATAAGCGATCCTGAAGGCCGTCCTACAGTGTTTGATCATATTCCAAAGCCAGATACAGGACGCTGGATCTATGTGGGTCGTCTTGATTTAAATACCTCAGGTCTTCTGCTCTTTACCACAGACGGTGAGCTTGCCAATGCGCTTATGCATCCTAAAAATGCCATTGAGCGTGTGTATGCGGCCCGTATCTATGGTGATGTAAGTGATGAGCAGATTTCAGCTTTGCTAACTGGCGTAAAATTAAAAGATGGCATGGCCAAGTTTGATAAAGTGTCCTTTCAGGGCGGTGATGGCCGCAATGCCTGGTATCATGTCAGCCTCAAAGAGGGCAGAAACCGTGAGGTAAGACGTCTGTGGGAAGGCGTGGGTCTTAAGGTTAGCCGTCTGATTCGTATCAAATATGCAGGACTTGCGCTTGATGAGACTTTAAAGACAGGTCAGTACCGTGAGCTTACCCTCTCTGAGATTAATAATATACGAGCCCTCTCAGGGCTTAAGTCACTATCTGACTCTCAGATTGCAAGAACTCCTCTTGCTTTAAAATCTCAGCACAAAAAAGGTCCTAAGATGGGATCGGCCGCTGCCCGACCTAAAGGCAGAGCTGCAAGAGATTTAAGATCAGATGATAGAGCACTCAGACGCTCTGATGCCAAAGATGCACTGCGCTCAAGAGGACGTGATGATAAAAAGAGAACCTATGGCAGATCGGATGACAGACGCTCTGTACGTTTTGCCAAAGATGCAGACTCTTATGAAAGCTCCTTTAGTCTAAGACGCTCATCAGCAGGCAAAGGCAAACAAGACGGCTATAGAATGGATAGGGGCTCATCCCGTCACGATGAGAGACGTTCTGGCTCATATGGCAGCAAAGATGGGGGCCTTAATTTTAAAGTTGTAAGATCGCAAAGATCTGATAGCAGCTCCTATAAGCACAAAGACTCTCAAAGCCGTCATTATTCAGAAAAAAATGAGTCACGTACTATGCGCAGGGACAGCAGCCATGGCGGCAAAAAAATAATTGCAAGGCGCGGCCGCGACTGGTCATAGAAAATACAAAGACAGATTTTAATCTGCCTTTAAATCTTATAAATAGTAAAAAGCTGCTGTTCATGGCAGCTTTTTAAATATTATCCCGTATAAAGTATCTACTTTTAAAGCATCTGTCTTTTTTCAGATAACATAAAACTTTCATCATATTTTTGGATAATAGAATGGTTAATTTGCGATTTAAATACATAAATGTGGCGCTTTTTACTATTTAAAAACGCATAAATTTAGTGTATATTCATACTACTGCCATAAGGCATAAGCAATATTAAGATAGAAAAAAGTGTCAACAGACAGTAGTAATAGCCCGTGCGGTTTATTTATAAAATCCCCCCTTTTTATTAATCTTTCTACAAGCGATGTGATTTACCATGGATAGTGCCGTTGTTGCTCATCAGGTTATGTTTGACATGGCCTGGATCTCAGATCCGACTGCATGGCTTGGTTTACTGACCCTTGTAGTCATTGAAATTGTACTTGGTATAGACAATCTGGTCTTTATTGCTATTCTCTCTGCCAAACTGCCACCGTCGCAGCGCAACAAGGCCCGTTATATAGGTCTTGGCGGTGCGCTGGTGATAAGACTTATTCTTTTGACCTTCATCTCCTATATTGTCTCGATGACGGTGCCTTTATTTCATATAAGTGAATTTGGTGTCTCGGGGCGCGATCTGGTGATGTTTGTTGGTGGTATCTTCCTGCTCTATAAGGCCACACATGAGCTGCATGCCAAGCTTGAGGGCTTTGATGAGGAGCTCTCGGCCACCAAGGCAGCAGGTAATGCCTTTGGTCTTGTAGTTATACAGATTATGGTGCTTGATGCCGTATTCTCGCTCGATGCCATTATTACAGCTGTAGGTATGATTGATCATGTCTTTATCATGATGTTTGCAGTTGTAATTGCCATGGGCGTGATGACTTTAGCCTCCAAGGCTATTACAGAATTTGTAAGCCATCATCCTACAGTGGTTATTCTCTGCCTGGGCTTTTTGTTGCTAATTGGCTTTAGTCTTATTGTCGAGGCTCTGCACTTTCATGTGCCAAAGGGTTATTTATATGCTGCCATTGGCTTTTCCATTCTTATTGAAGTTTTCAATCAGGTGGCAAGAAAAAATACTTTGAAGTTAGGATCTGGCACTGCTGTATCTATGCAGAACCGCGAGGTGGCCGCCAATCTGGTGCTACGTCTTTTAGGCTCCAATTTAAATCAGGTGCAGACCTTTAAAGAGGCCATTGTCTCAAAGACTGATGCCTCGGTTTTTAATTTCCAGGAAAAGGAAATGGTCTCGCGCGTGCTACAGTTATCCTCACTGCCTGTCAAGACAGTGATGACAGCAAGAACTGATATAGACATGGTAGATATAACCGACAAGGATAGACTCTTTACAGATATTGGTAACTGCTCTTTCTCCCGTGTTGTAGCCTATAAAGACGGCGAGAGGGAGAATCCTATTGGATATATTAAGAAGGCCGATCTTCTAAGTCTTGATTTAAAGGACAGAAGTATAGAGCTTGACTCTTATATTAGAGAGCCTCTGTATCTGCCAGAGACAGTTAATGTGCTAAAGGCACTTGAGGAGTTTAGAAAATCCAAAAAGTCCTTTGCCTTTATTGTTGATGAATTTGGCAACTTTGAGGGTATTGCCACCTTGCATGACATTATGGAGGAGATGGCAGGAGAACTGCCGGATCAGGCTGAAGTGCCTGAGCTTGTCAAACTCTCTCCTGCTGTCTTTAAGATTGAAGGCGATGCCATTTTAAAGGATGTAGCCCGTCTTACAGGCTTTATAGTGCCGCAGTCTGATATTTATCACACCATTGCAGGCTTTATTCTTGACTATCTGCAAAGACTGCCTGTAGAGGGTGAGAAAATAGCTCTGCCAAAATGGGAGATTGATATTCTAAAGGTTGATGGCATGACCATTGAATCTGTAAAACTTATCAATCTTACCGCCCTTAACAAAGAAAATAAGAAGTAATTGTTTATCTGCACTCTTTGATTAAATACAAATCAAGAGTGCAGATCTTATCTTTAAAACTCAAAACCTGAGTAAAAAAAACAATGCGCTTTTTTATTAAAGACAGGCAGGGTATGGATTTTTTATGCCTATGGCAGATAGAGTAGGGCACAATAAAAAAGGCTGCAGCAGGGCAGCCTTTTGCAAGGACTTTAATTAAAATCGACCTTTGACCTTAAACTCGGAAAGTTTGTCTAAAACCTCCTTAAGTGCAAGGCCTGCATTGTTTACAGCCACAGAGTTTTCCTGCGAGGCTTTGTACACCTGCTGTGTAATCTGTGTCACCTGCTGCATATTGCCAGAGATTTCAGCTGTAGATGAGCTCTGCTGCTCGGCTGCTGTGGCAATCTGTGTGATCTTCATATTTACATCATCGGCATTGTTGATAATACCGCCTAATATCTCCTCAAGAGTCTTGGCAATCTGTGCCACATTGTCCATATTATGTACAGACTGATTCATAGAGTCAGAGGCAGTCTTGGCATCATTCTGCACACGTGAGACCATGTTTGAGATCTCCTGTGTAGAATTTGAGGTTCTCTGAGCTAAAGCACGTACTTCATCGGCCACCACAGCAAAGCCACGACCTGCCTCGCCGGCACGGGCTGCCTCAATGGCGGCATTGAGGGCCAGAAGATTGGTCTGCTGTGAAATACCATAAATGGTCTCAACAATGGTGGTAATATTCTGAGTCTGTGCCACAAGCTCATCAATGTGCTTGGCATCTACCTTGGTCTGCTCAACCTGAGCATAGATATTGCTGATGGTCTCCTGCAGAGTATGCATACCCTGCTCGGTAATATTGCGGGCATGGTTGGCAGCTTCGGTGGCACTCTGACAGTTTTTGGCAATATCAGCTGTAGTTGAGGCCATCTCATCGGTGGCGGCAGCTACTGTTATAGTCAGGCTTTCACCTTGCTGTGCCTTTTGAATCATAATATCTGATGTATTTTGAATATCTGCAGAGGCGCTGGAGAGAGCTGAAATCTTATCTTTGACATGCAGTATGCGCTCTGAGAGCTGTATACGCATATCATTAAGTCTTCTTGTCACCATGCCAAACTCATCTGCGCTGTCAGCTACAATATCGTGTGTCAGATCGGAGTTGGCTATAGTGTCAACATTGCTCATGGCATGGGACAGTGAAGTGGTAATGCTCTTTGAGATAATGGTGGCCATAACCATTGAGAAGATAATCATGCACAGGGTAAGACCTAACACATAATAAATAGGCTCATAGCTTGAGAGTGTATCTGTAGCCTCGCGTGAGGCATCTACATGATAGGAGATTATCTTATCAAGATTGACAATGGCATCAATATACAAAGGACTCATGGTCACATAAAAGACGCTGTTGCTAAGATTTGGATTTTGTGACTGCAAGGCCCTGGTAAAGATTGAGGTATAGACATCGCTGTATTCTTTTAAGTTGGAAGTTATCTGTTTTAACTCTGAGGCATACTGCTTTTCTGGAAAGTTATAGATTAGATTTTCAAGCTCTTTTAATTTACCTGCCACGAGCTCATGCTCTATATTCTGACGTAAATTTTCCTTTTCAATCATATTGTGCAGCTCATGGAAGGCATCACGTGCACTAGCTGCAATACTGTAGCGGCTGGTAAGATTGCTGTGAACGTCAGCAGATACTGAAATGGAATTTAAAAGCTGTTTGGAGGCAAAGCCTGCTACAGCTGTTGACAAGACAATAATAGTTATAAAAACAAGGTAGAGTTTACTTGCAACTTTGAGATTTGATAGGTATTTTAACATAAGGAGCCTTCTTATATATCAAAGGAATAATGAGAAGAAATGCAAATATCTTGATCGATTCAACCTCATGTTACACATGTGGTTGTAAAGAGATTGACTAAAGTAAAAATATTGTATTCTTCATACTAAGTATAACAGTGCTTATAAAATCTAGTAGAGCCCAAAAACAATTTTGCTATAACAGTCTTAAAATTTATCTGCATTATTTATAATTTGTATCTTCATTTATAAAATATGCGCTGTTGTGCGCAACTTTTTTAGTTCACATTTATAAATTCTGTTATATAAATTAAAGGGCCTTAATATGACCTTTAAGATATTTGTGCCAGCACAGCACTAAAGAGAACATAAAAGAGTGCAGACAGATAGAGTGAATATAAGGCAGGGCCGATAAAAAAGGCCACATACTAAGATGCAGCCTTTTATTTGAGATACATATTCTATACAGTACTCTCGCCAGGATTTACCTTAAACTGTGAAAGATCATCCATAACCTGCTGCAGAGCCTCGCTTGCATCATTAACAGCAATAGAGTTTTTATGTGAGGCCTGTGAGACCTCCTGAGTAATACTTGTTACCTGTTGCATATTGCCAGAGATTTCAGCTGTAGATGAGCTCTGCTGCTCAGCTGCTGTGGCAATCTGTGTGATCTTCATATTTACATCATCGGCATTGCTGATAATACTGCCTAATATCTCCTCAAGAGTCTTGGCAATCTGTGCCACATTGTCCATATTATGTACAGACTGATTCATAGAGTCAGAGGCAGTCTTGGCATCATTCTGCACACGTGAGACCATGTTTGAGATCTCCTGTGTAGAATTTGAGGTTCTCTGAGCTAAAGCACGTACCTCATCGGCCACCACAGCAAAGCCGCGACCTGCCTCACCGGCACGGGCTGCCTCAATGGCGGCATTGAGGGCCAGAAGATTGGTCTGCTGTGAAATACCATAAATGGTCTCAACAATGGTGGTAATATTCTGAGTCTGTGCTACAAGCTCATCAATGTGCTTGGCATCTATCTTGGTCTGCTCAACCTGAGCATAGATATTGCTGATGGTCTCCTGCAGAGTATGCATACCCTGCTCGGTAATATTGCGGGCATGGTTGGCAGCTTCGGTGGCACTCTGACAGTTTTTGGCAATATCAGCTGTAGTTGAGGCCATCTCATCGGTGGCGGCAGCTACTGTGATGGTCAGACTTTCACCTTCCTGTGCCTTTTGAATCATATTGTCAGAGGCTTTTTGAATACCGCCTGTAATATCTGAAAGATCGTTTATCTTATTCTTGATATGGGCAATTTTGTCAGATAACTGCACACGCATATCATCAAGACGTCTTGTCATTCTGCCAAACTCGTCATTGCTAAGAGCTTTAATCTCCTGTGACAGATCTGAGTTGGCTATGGTGTCTACATTCTTTACAGTGTGATCAAGAGACTCGGTGACGCTAAGTGATATAAAGCGGGCCATGAACATGGAGAAGAGGGTCATGAACAGGGTTACACCAAGTACATAGTAGATTGGCTCATAGCTTGAGAGGGTATCAGTTGAGCTTCGTGATCTTTCAATCTGATAGCCAATGATTTTATCCAGATTGATAATGGCATCAATATAGACAGGAGTCATGGTCATATACAGCACAGTATTGCCAAGATTTGGATTTTGTGACTGCAGAGCTCTTGTAAATATAGAGTTATAGACTTCAGTGTACTCTTTAATATTCTGTTTAACCTTTCTTTTTTCTTCACCAAAGAGAGTTTCATCAAATCTCTGCACTCTGTCATTGAGGGCATTTAATCTTTGCACAATATAATTGTGGTCAATCTTCTGTCTTTGATTTTCCTGTTCAATCATATTGTGTACCTCATGTAGCATATCACGGGCTGATGAAATACGGCCATAGCGTGATGACAGATTGTCATGCACATCTGAGGCTACAGAAATGGAGTTTAATAGCTGCTTTGTAGCATAGCCTGCTACAGATGCTGACATGATGATAATTGTAATAAATACAATAAAAAGCTTTATCGAAACCTTTAAGTTTAAAAATGATTTAATCATATTTTTCCCTAGTAGTTTAGGGACATATCAAAGACAAAAAATGCTTTAATATCTACCTATTTTGTAATAATTGAAAAAATAATTCATGTAGTGAGTATAGCAGTAGATAATTTTTAAGTGTATAAAAATCGCTGAAATTTGTTATATGGACCAAAAATATCTTGAAAAAACATAAGAAATTAAAGTCTATCTTGATTTTATATAATCAGCCTCTTACTTTTTTATAAGCTATAAGCCTTAAAATTGACAGAGTGATGGCAAAGGAAATGGCGCAGATTATGACAAAGAAAATAAGCTCGAGGGCTATGATAAGTACGGAGAGAATATAGCTGTGCTCTCGTGCAAGAAATACTGCCAATACGGAAAAGGAAGAGAGGCCGCCTAAAAATCCTGTCTGTAAAAATGCTCTTAAATAAGGACCGCGTATTAAACTGTGCACAATAAGACAGTAGAGTATGCCAATTAACGCGCAGCTTAGGATATCTGCAGTATGTAAAAAGCTTATGGTCAGCGGCAGTCTGTCATAAAGAGGGGAGTCTAGCATTGATAAAAACAGCCGCAGGCAGGCTCCAAGAGCGCCTCCTAAAAAAATAAAGAACTGTGTTTTAAACTGTCTATGGCGCATAGATATCTCCTGTAAGAGCATAAGTCTGTATAGCCAGCATGGCTGATATTAGTCCAAATACAGCATTTAACAGAAGATATATGATTAAGGGCACAAAGCGTCTTTTTAAAATCATTTCAATACAGTCGGCACACAGAGCACTTAAGGTACCAAGGGCCACAGCAAAACCTGAGATCAGTGCAAAGGCTATGGTAACGGGCAGTGACAGACCTAAATAGACGGTTAAAAAGGTAGCAAGAGCATTTACAGCCACCACGCCATAGGGCAGGGTATTTGACAGTCCTGATATAAAATTTAGAATACAGGATCGCGTCAGTGCCCCAAGACCACCTGCAATAAAAACAATGATAAAAGTATTTAGATTGACACTGAGCATAATAAGACCCCACAAAACTGATTATACCTTAAAGCGTTTGCAGCTTGCATCAGTGCACTCAATTATGACAGACAGGCTAAGACTGACATGGCATGTCATGTCATTTCAAAGATAAAGCACTTTTAGGCTCAGACTTTAAAATGCTGTGTGCAAAAGCAGTGTAACAGCTATAAATACCAAAGTTAAGATAAGGCCTTGAGATCTTGGTTTTTGGTGCCACGTGCAAAAGCCCTTAAGATAAAAAAGAGGCAAAGATTATATTGTCCTTTACGTTTTTGATGGCAGGTGTCCTTAAGTTTTGTAAGTAAAGGGCAAGGTAGTATGAGATGGGTCGTATTTTGCGTTAAGCATGGCAAATGCTTTAATCATCCTTGCATTATTTATGCAAAATTAGTAGAATATAAGAGCTTTTATTTATTACTTTTAATAATGAAAGTGATGGTGGTCAATACCACTGCGGTTGCACTGCACTCGCGCCTTTATTAGGCAAATACAGGTGGAACTTAGGAAGAGGCCCCAGTTAAGGGGCTTTTTTTATGGAAGAGGGTTTTTATGTCAGGAACCATAGAAGACAGAATTTATGATCTAGTCTGTCCTTTGATTGAATCTATGGGCGCTACACTGTGGGGAGTTCGCTACAAGACTTCACATACACGCGCTCTTTTGCAGATTTTTATTGAGCATGATGATGGTGTAAGCGCCGATCTGTGCGGTGATATTACCCATGTACTCTCTCCTGCATTAGATGCTGCAGACATTATTGCACCTGCCTACACTCTTGAGGTTTCATCTCCAGGTCTTGACAGAATTTTATTTACATTAGATCAGGTCAGAGACTATACAGACAATACTGTAAGGGCTGAGCTGCGTATACCTTTTATGGGCAGACGCAAGCTTGAGGGCTTATTATTATCAGTATCAGAAGATGGTACACTTGTAATTGATGATAAAGATCAGGGACAGATGGAAATTGCCTTTGCCAATGTCTCTTTATTACGTGTTGTACCAAAGTTTAAGACAAACACTGTGCCAAAAGCTGCCAAGGCGCATAAATAAGAGGTTAATTGATAATGGGAAAGGAAATTATTGCCATTGCAGAGGCTCTGTCTAACGAGCGCGCAATTCCTAGAGACAAAATCTTTGAGGCCCTTGAGATAGCACTGGCCACTGCAACTAAAAAGAAATATCAGGTTGAAATTGCAGTAAGAGTCTCTATTGATAAAAAAGAAGGCTCATACAGAACCTTCAGACGCTGGGAGGTTGTAGATGATGACAATCTGCACTCACCTGCCACACAGACCACTTTATCTGCAGCACAGGTAGATTATCCGCAGGTGCAGGTAGGTGACTTTGTTGAAGATGAAATTCCTTCAGTTGAATTTGACAGAATTACTATTCAGACTGCCAAGCAGGTTTTATCACAGAAGGTGAAGGACGCAGAGCGCGAGCAGATTATTGCCGAGCATAGAGAGCGCCTTGGCCATGTTATCAATGCTGTGGTTAAAAAACAGGGCCGTGATTTTATGATACTTGATCTTGGAAACAATGCCGAGGCAGTATTAAAGCGTGAGCAGCTCATTCCGCATGAGACCTTTGGCCGCGGTGATCGCGTCAAGGTTCTGCTCTCTGATATCAAGGCAGACGGCAAGGGTCCGCAGCTTATATGTTCACGTACCTCACCTGAGTTTTTAGCCGAGCTCTTTAGAATTGAAGTGCCTGAGATTGGTGAGGATATCATTGAGATCATGGGGGTATCACGCGATCCAGGTTCACGTGCCAAGATTGCTGTGCGCTCCAAGGACAAGCGCATTGATCCAAGAGGTGCCTGTATTGGTATGCGCGGCGCCCGTGTTATGGCTGTCTCAAATGAGCTCTCTGGCGAAAAGATTGATGTGGTGCTTTATGATGAGAACCTCGCTCAGTATGTAACTAATGCCATGGAGCCTGCTGAGGTATCACGCATTATTATCAATGAAGATACTCATACTATTGATATTGCTGTAGCTGATGAGAATCTGGCTTTAGCCATCGGCAGAAACGGTCAGAATGTGCGCCTTGCCTCTGCACTGTTAAAGTGGGATCTTAAAGTCAAAGCCGAATCTCAGATGGAAAAAGAGCTCAAAGATGAAGAGGATAAGGTGGTCAATGTCTTTATGGACGCACTCAATATTGATCATGACTTTGCCTCAGTACTCTGTGACAACGGCTTTACCACACTTGAGGAAATTGCCTATGTACCTGTCAGCGAGTTTTTAACTATTGACGGTATGGATGAGTCCATTGCCAATGCTCTGCAGGATAATGCCAAAGAGGCTATTGCAAAGCGCAATGAGGATCAGGTCAAGGAAAGCTGCGCCAAGCTTGAAAAGCTTGATGGTATTGACAGCATGCTGGCTCTAAAGCTGGTACAGGCTGGTATTCATGATGCCGAAGAGCTGGCAGAAATGGCTACTGATGATTTAAGCTCCATTGAAGGCCTTGATGAGAACAAGGCAGGTGAGATTATTATGACTGCACGTAACGAGTGCTGGTTTAAACAGGAATAAGCGGGGCAGATATGACTGAACAGAACAACAATGTAGAGAACGGCGCCCCAAAGCGCATGTCATTGAACAAGAAAACTCATTCAACTCTGACTTTATCTAGCAATGCCGGTAAATCCAAAGTGGTTCAGGTTGAGGTGCGTAAGAAAAAGACCTTTGATCCACAAGAGATTGCAAGACGCCAGAGAGAAGAGCAGGAGGCACTAGAGCGCGCCCGTCAGGAGGAAGCTAAAGCCAAGGCTGAGGCTGAGCGTCAGAGAGCTTTAAAGGAGCAGGAAGAAAAAGAGAGACTTGCTGCCGCTCAAAAGGAAAAAGAAGCTAAACTTGCAGCAGAGCAGAAGGCAAAGGCCGAGGCTAAGAAGAGCGCTGCTGATACTAAGAAAAACAACGCTGACAAAGAGGCTCAGGAGCAGTTAAAGCGTCAGCAGGAGGCTCAAAGAGCACTGCAGATTGAAGAGCAGACCCGCCGTCAGCAGGAGGAGGCCCGTCGCCTGGCTGAGGAAAATGCAGCACGCTGGGAGCAGGAGGAGGAAGAGCGTCGCAAGGAAAGTGAAAGTGACAGCGACAATGGAACCTCCTTATATGTGCGTGAGGCTGAGGCCCGTCAGGAGCGCGAGGCTGAAAACCGTGGCCGTCACCGTGGCAACTCACAGGAAAGACGTCAGGGCTCTTCTAAAAAGCGTGAAGAGAATGAAAATATGCTGCCAGGTGGCAAACGCGGCAATGTCAAACGTCAGGGTCGTGCCCAGAAGGGTGCTGCCAAATTAAATCAGCAGCAGCACGGCTTTAACAAGCCTGCAGCCCCTGTATCACGTGATGTGGTAATTGGCGAGACCATTACTGTAGCCGAGCTTGCCCAGAAGATGGCCGTCAAGGGTGCCGAGGTTATCAAGACTCTCATGAAGATGGGCGAAATGGTAACTATCAATCAGGTTATTGATCAGGCCACAGCACAACTTGTTGCCGAGGAGATGGGCCACAAGGTTATACTGCGCAAGGAGAATGAGCTTGAAGAGTCAATTCTAGCCGAGCGCAAGAGTGAGGCTGAGAAGGTTTCACGTGCTCCTGTTGTTACTATTATGGGTCACGTAGATCATGGTAAAACCTCACTGCTTGACTTTATCCGCAAATCAAAGGTGGCTGCAGGCGAGGCTGGCGGTATTACACAGCGTATCGGTGCCTATCATGTTGAGACCAGAAATGCAGGTATTACCTTCCTCGATACCCCAGGTCACGCCGCCTTTACTGCCATGCGTGCCCGTGGTGCCCAGGCTACAGATATTGTAATTTTAGTTGTAGCTGCCGATGATGGTGTGATGCCGCAGACTATTGAGGCTATTCAGCATGCCCAGGCAGCCAAGGTACCTTTAATTGTGGCTATCAACAAGATTGACAAGCCATCAGCCGAGCCATCACGTGTTATCAATGAGCTCATTCAGCACAGTGTAATTCCTGAGAGCATGGGTGGTGAGACACAGTTTGTTGAGGTATCAGCCAAGACCGGTCAGGGTATTGATGATCTGCTTGAAGCTGTACTGCTGCAGGCTGAGGTTTTAGAGCTGACAGCTGTAGCTGACGGTATGGCTACTGGCGTGGTTATTGAATCACGTCTTGACAAGGGCCGTGGTCCTGTGGCCTCTGTGCTTGTACAGGAAGGTACACTGCACAAGGGTGATGTGGTACTGTGCGGACTTGAGTATGGACGTGTCAGATCACTGCGCAATGAAAAGGGTCAGAACCTTGATGAGGCAGGTCCATCTATTCCTGTTGAGATCTATGGTCTGTCAGGTGTGCCAGATGCAGGTGACGAGGTTACTGTAGTGCGCGATGAGCGCAAGGCCCGTGAAGTTGCACTGTTCCGTCAGGGCAAGTTCAGAGAGATTAAGATTGCCAAGCAGCAAAAGGCCAAGCTTGAGAATATGTTCAAGGACAATCAGGCCTCAGAGCTTAATGTGGTACTCAAGGCCGATACACAAGGCTCAGTTGAGGCCATCTCCGATGCTTTAAACAAGCTTGCAACCGATGAGGTTATGGTACATATTGTAGGTTCAGGTGTAGGCGGTATTACCGAGACTGATGCCACCTTAGCCGCCGCCTCATCAGCTATTATTGTAGGCTTTAACGTGCGTGCCGATGCTCCGGCCCGTCGTGTTATTGACTCTGAGGGTGTTGATCTGCACTACTACAGCGTAATCTACGATCTTATCGATGATGTCAAGAGCGCCATGAGCGGTATGTTAAAGGCCGAGGTGCGTCAGGAGATCATTGGTCTTGCCGAGGTGCGCGATGTCTTCCGTCATCCAAAGTTTGGCTCTATTGCCGGCTGTATGGTTACAGAGGGTGTTATCAAGCGTTCAGCCCCTATCCGTGTGCTGCGTGACAACGTGGTTATTTTTGAAGGTGAGCTTGACTCTCTGCGTCGCTTCAAGGACGATGTGGCTGAGGTTAAATCAGGTACAGAGTGTGGCGTTGGTGTGAAGAACTATCAGGATGTACGCGTAGGCGATCAGATTGAAGTCTTTGAGAACATTGAGATTAAACGTACACTGTAAAGGAAGCTATGCCCAAAAGTTTTGGTAGAAATGAAAGAGTGGCAGCCTCAGTGCGTCGTGAGGTGTCAGATATCATTTTAAATGAGATAAAAGATCCGCGTGTGAAAAAGGCCACAGTGACTGAGGTCAGTGTCAGCCCCGATCTGCGCAATGCCCGTATCTATATCTCATTTTTAACTGATAGTGAGGATGATATCAAAAGTGCCATGGAAGGTCTGCAAAGTGCCCAGGGTTTTGTCAGAAGTGCTCTTGCCTCAAGGCTGAAGCTGCGTTATATGCCAAATATACACTTCATTTTTGACAAGCTGCTCTCTGAGAGCATGAAGCTTGATGCACTTATTGCCAAGGGTCTTGGCAGGGCAGACTAGTGTAGATTTTTTTGTTAAAAAGGCGCTTTAATGCGCCTTTATTCTATATGGAACAGTATAAGGATATTTTTTATTCAACCTCCATACTAGTTGCAGTATGGATAATGGCTATAGGCTCGTCGCCGACGCTACCGCCGCTTTTGGATCTGTGCGTTATGGCAGCTGCCGCCATCTATCTTATCTATGTGGCAATAGGGTTACACAAAAAGCTGCGCCGCTTTATGGCTTTGATTTTTATCATTACAGCGCTTATGCCTTTTTTATTCTATCTGCAGATGTATTATGTGCATCTAAATGCTATAGAGATAGATAAGGAGGTATTTAAAAGCAATCTTATGCATGCCTATGTTATTTATAATATATTCAGATACACGGCACTGCTGCTGAGCTTTATCTGTGCCCTGAGGCTGTTTTTAAGAGCCGTCAGGGACTTTGCATCATTCTGAGTCTTCTTTGTACTCGGCACCATATTGCTTGTAGTACATATCAAGAGCAGGGCCATAGCGATCGTTGGCTGCAAGCTTTAAAAGCTCCAGGCCCTTTTTATCCTTTGGATTTTTCTTAAGCAGTATCAGGGCAAGATCATACTGAGCCGGGGCATATTCTAAATCGCAGGCCTTTTGCAGATACTCAATTACAGCCTCCTCACCGCCTCGACCCTGTGGATTTTTAAAGCCTGAGGCATAGAGTGTTGACATACCGTAGATAGATTGAATATCAGAGCATTTTACGCCATTGATAAAGGCGTGATAGGCCTCATTATGGTCAGCCTTGGTTCCAAGACCATGCATATAGAATGTGCCAAGATAGCCATAGGCCTGACAGAAGTTTAATTTAGCAGAGGCATTGGCAAAATAAAAAGCCTGTTTATAGTCAGGATCGCTTTGTGATAAAACAGTAATCATCTGCTCAAACTCATTGGATCCTGCCTGAGTAAAGCTGACATTGCGCTCATTGTAAGGCACATTATCAATTCTGTTTTTCGTCTCGACACTTACGCTCTCCTCGGACATAGCTACAGGCAAAAGGGAGAACAGCAGACCTGTAATAAGTATTTTTTTTATAATCATGGTAAACCTTTAGCTATAATGGACAAAATATAAAAATTTGTTACAATACATGCACGCTGGCTTAGCTCAGTCGGTAGAGCAATTGATTCGTAACCAATAGGTCGCAGGTTCGATTCCTGCAGTCAGCAAAAAACCACATCTCCAGCTTCTCTTAATTTTTATACTTTATTTTTATACTTTAAAGACAAATTGTAAAGCAGTGCTCTCAAGCTTTGTGACTGCATCAGATTAATTTGCTCTGTTATGGACATAGATTGTATATTTAAGCAACAAAGTGCACTCATAACCTGCTTTTTAGCTATAAATTAACTTTAAAGGCCATATGTCTTTTGCTCCTGTTATCTAGCATTACCTGCGTATAAAGTAAGTGTTATACACAATGCCAGGAGAGGATCATCAAAGACGCTAAGAGCTGTGTCTGAATGTATAATCTTATCTATCTGCTGTAATAATAGAGCCATGAGTGTCCAGGATATTTTTTCAATAATAAACATGAGCTCTCTTTGAGTGCTACACCAGGGCAGCCACACAGAGCATAGTGTAAGTCATCTAAAAATTTTATCTGTCAGACTGTCTTTTATTATTAAAGACAGATCTTTTTGAAATCTGATAGGGTGATTTAAGATCTGATATAAAAAAAACATACAACAGAGTCTGTACCTATCTGTATGACATACTATCTTTAAAAAAAATCAGTAGATCTCAGCACCGTTATGATAAGAGTGAAAGCAATGGTTTTTAAAATGAGAAAAAAGATAAGGCGGGGTGTAGGGCACGCTCGTGTAGATAAAAGAGCGTGCCTTATATTTAATTAGTGCAGAGCAAAGCTTATGATAAAGATAATGGTTACACCCCACATAACAGGAGTGATTTCTTTATATTTGCCAGAGATGCACTTTAAGATGCAGTAGCTTGTAAAGCCAAAACCAAAGCCTGAGGCAATAGAGTAGCTAAGCGGCATCATAATAATGGTTAAGAAGGCAGGGATGGAGTCTGTATAGTCATTAAAGTTGATATGAGATACATTCTTCATCATCATGGCACCTACAATAATAAGAGCAGGAGCGGTGGCAAAAGCAGGAACAAGACCTGCAAGTGGAGCCAGCACAATAGCTAAAATAAAGCAGATACCTACAACCACAGCAGTAAGACCGGTACGGCCGCCGGCATTGGCACCTGCTGTTGACTCAACATATGAAGTTACAGTACAGGTTCCCATTACAGCAGAGAACATGGTACCTACAGAGTCTGTCAGCAGTGCTCTGTCGATATTTTCAATCTTGCCGTTTTCATCCATTAAATTGGCAGCACGGGATACACCAATCAAGGTACCGATATTGTCAAAGAGCTCTACTACAGTAAAGGTGAAAATTACAGTAACAAGACCATAGGAAATGGCACCCATGATATCCATAGCCAGGAAAGTTTCACTAAAGGCCGGCAGATCAAAGCTTATAACTGATGATAAAGAGGTAGGGGCAGGTGTGATACCTAAGGCCATACCAACAATGGTGATAATTAAAATACCAATGAGCATGGCGCCTTTGACATGCAGACTTAAAAGCACACCTATGATTAGCACACCTGTAGCACTTAAAAGTACACTAGGTGATTTTAAAGAGCCAAGGGCAACTAAAGTTGCAGGATTGTCAACTACAAGACCTGAGCCCTGCAGACCGACAAAAGCAATAAACATACCAATACCTACAACCACAGCGCTTTTGAGTGACATTGGCACTGAGTCAATAATAAGCTGACGCAGCCTGGTAATAGTTAAAAGTAAGAAGATAATGCCTGAGACAAATACAGCGCCCAGTGCTGTCTGCCATGGCAGACCTAAAGTACCGCAGACATAGAATGCAAAAAAGGCATTAAGACCCATGCCAGGAGCAACAGCTACAGGCAGATTGGCAAACAGACCCATAGCCAGGGTACAGATACCTGCAGACCAGATAGTGGCTGCAACTGCCGCCTCATGCGGAATGCCAGCCTCCTTAAGGATAGACGGGTTGACAAAAATGATGTAGGCCATGGCCACGAAGGTGGTAAGACCTGCAATAATCTCAGTTTTGATATTGGTGCCCTTGGTGCTTAAACCAAAGTATTTATCAAGAAAACCCTGATTGGCATTAGCTTGAGATGACATGTGATCCTCGATAAAGAGATGATAAAAAAGAGCAAAAAAAAGATATGCAAAAGATAACTAAAAAGAGCCTTAAGGTCAAGCAAAAAAAGCCTTTTTTAAAGCTCTAAGATTAGGAGATTTGCTGTGGACCATGGCACCTGATCTTGTAATAAAAGTCTGTTTTAAGGTGCCTTTTGTAGCCTGTGTCAGCTGTGTATGGCCTTTTGCAGAGATCTGATATCAGGGCATCTGAAGCGATAGCCTGTATCTATAAGATTTTTTGGATAAACCTTTTGATTGAGAGTTAGAAGTAGTCCGCGTCTGTCAGTTTGTTTGACCAAAAAGCCAGGCACCCACAGTAAAAAGGTCTGACGGTTGAACACAGCGCGCAAAAGCTCATAGCAGCGGCATGGATCAGGAGCCACCATATTAAAGGTTTTACAGTGATGACCTTTTATAATATGCAGCACAGCCTCTATGGCATCATCTATACCTATATATGATACATAGTTTTTGGCAATAATATTAAAAGGCGGCATTTTGTCCATAGCCTTTAAAATACCGCCACCTTTGCCCATAACCACACCAAAGCGCAGTATGGCCAGATTTTCATAGGTAAAAAGACTTATAGCCTTATTCTCGGCAGAGAGGGCTACCTCGGCTAAAAAATTGCTGCCAGGAGCAGTTTTTTCGGTTATCACATCATCACTTTCATCATAGACACCAGTGGCGCTGGCCTGTAGAAATATTCTTTTTTTGCTTATGCCCTCTTTTTTTAAAAACAATGTATAGAGCTTTTGAATTACATCAAGACGTGAGTTTTTGATCTCCTCAAGACGGCTTTGAGTTAAAAACTTCTGTGCAATTGAGGCTCCTGCCAGATTGACTATGGCATCAGACTCCATAAGCTTGTTGAAAATAGAGATAATATCCTCATTTAGGGATTTGTCGTGGATCTTTATAATAAAATCATCAATATCATCAATCTTGCGGCTCATGTCGCGGGTCTTGCCGTAAAGATAGGCACAGGCATCAAGAGCATCGACATAGGTCATAATATAAAGCTTTTTATTTAAATATGAGTCAATATCTGCCTTTACCTTACGCAGCATATTTAAACAGTGAGCTACATTGCGCGTTAAAACCACAATTTCATGCTCATCTATGCATCTTTTTATAAAATTTGAGCCAATAAAGCCCGAAGCACCGCAGACACAAATAACCATAGATATATCTCTTTTTTTACATAAATAAAGTCTTAATTTTATCCTATACCAATAACATAACAGAATACGGCACAATTAAAAATGCTCATATCTTATTTTTAAATGGTGTTTTAAAAAAGGAGCTTGGCAGGGAAAAAGACCTGTGCTGCAGGGGCAGAGGGGATGGGGATGAGTTATTTCTCCACCTTGTAATAAAAGGTGGAGAAATAGCTTACTATGATGGGCTAGATATTATTCATAAGGCGGTTGTGCAGCATTCTGATTTCAGATTCAATCATATGTATCTCATCTTCAATAGCACTTTTTTCCTCATCTGAATATGTATTGCTTTCAGCATCGACAGTAAGACATCTGATGCTCTTTAGCAAAAGAGCAATTTCAGATAAGGTCTCATCCATCTTTACCTGAAAGGTTGAGCCGTCTTTAAGACTTGAGGCATATTGATTAAATCTATGCAGCAAAGTCTCAAGACCTTCATAGTATTGCATGCAGTCAGCATCATCAGATGCCTGAGCCAGGCACAGCTTCGATGCAATTTCAGAAATATCCTGCATGGGCGGACCCATAAGCGAGCGACATTTCACTGCATCGTCAGCACGATTCAGGACTTCCATGTTCTCTCCGTAATTTATAATAAAAAAACTACATGCCAAAAATATGGCACGCAACTGCTTATGGTTTTAATGAAAATACCGTGCCAAGTTTAAATATTTATACTGATAAGATCAGTTCACAGCGTATATAAAAAGCCAGAGCAGACAGCAGGTGAAGGACTTGTGATTTGACACATTGGCCTTGTGTTAACTTTGAAAAAGGATGTATTTGTATCATGTATTATCAGGAGGCTAAATGTTGTGTAGCCACTTTTGGTGTAAGGCTTATAAAAAGGAGCTTTGTGACATTACATATAAGATGGCAGGCTTTTTTTAGTGTACGATTAAAAAATAGACTAATTTGTGTAAACAATTAATTAATACACTTTTGAATAATTAAAATTAATATTCAATTTTTGTGATCTTAGTTCAAAAAATTTTTATAAAAAGATTAAAAATTATTTTCATTTGAAAATAAAAGCAAGACAAATGCTTAACATTGTTGTTCTATAAAATTTTTGAAATATTTTGATAAATATCACATTTTATGGATTTTAGTGCACATATTTTTTAAAGTGATGTAGTAAATAACATGTTGATTATTAGTAATATATTATAGTTTTTTTGAACAAATGTTAGTTTTTGTATAAACAGAGTATTATTTTGCTTTTTACTATCTAAAGTCTAATAATTGAATGTAAAAGTTAAATTATAGTAAACTAATATTAACAATAGGTTAACAAAAATTAATTGCAAAGTCTTAAAAATTAGCATAAACTAAACTTCGTTTTTTATGACATAGATCATCTTAAAAAATCGACAGACGATAATGTTATTAAAAAACATTAGTATAAATTGCAAAATAGTATACAAAATACTAACCATTTATACTAAAATAAAACGTCATTCCGTATAGTGAATTTCATTAGGCGTGAATGATAGATTTAAACTGAAAGAAAACTTTATATTACAATTTCCGCAAGGAAAGATAATTTAAACTTTTAGTTTATACAAAATATTAAAAATTTTTAGGAATGTGTGCTATGGATGGACGTCTATTTCAAAGAGTGCGTCAGTCTCTGGGTCTGACAGCTGCTGAGCTTGCCGAGAAACTTTCAGTTTCAAAAGTTTATATCTCAATGATAGAGACCAATAAACGACCTGTATCTGAACTGCAGGAGTTAAAAATCAAAACTCTGTTGCGCGATGCGGTAGTAAATGGCGATGACGAACTGTTTCGACTGGTCTTTACTATAAGAGATGAGCATGAAACTTCAAAGAGTACGCTCAACTTCTAAGGTAATCTTAAACTAAGGATACAAGATTACACCAAGTAAAAAGGCATGGGATAAAACTCATGCTTTTTCTTTTTGCAAATAGCTTTCTTACAGGGCAAAGCTTTAGATTAAAATGTAGGGCCAGAAAAGAGATGGTTTAATTGCGGGCATAAAAAAAGGATCTGATGATCCTTTAGGCTGGTGCCCAGAGCCGGGGTCGAACCGGCACGAACGTATAAGGTTCGAGGGATTTTAAGTCCCTTGTGTCTACCTATTTCACCACCTGGGCAACAGATTTTTAATGTGAAACTCATTATATAGGATTTTTTTAATTTTAAAAGTCTTTTTTACGGATTTTTTGCAGGTACATAGACACTTATAGCATGACTTGAGCCTGCTGCATCACGCACCACTATGTTATACAGGCCAAAATCATTTGCATCTATATACTCACAGCTGTCACTCTGAGAGCCGTTGACAAAAACTGTATAAGGGGGCAAACCGCCGCGTAAATCAAGATAAATACGCCCTTCAATAGGAATTATCTGTGAATTATCAAGAGGAAAGTTTATCTGTAATTTCTCAGCTGTGCTGTCAAAAAGATCCTTTTCATTATCAAAGCTCAGATAGGACAGCCCCTCAGGAGGCTTTATCATAAGATCTCCTGGCACATAGCTCCTATCATCTTTGACATCAAGTTTTGAGAAAATCTCAAATAAAACAGGGGCAGCACGGCTAAAGCCTGTATAGGGACTGTTGCTGCTGCCATCTTCTCTTCCTGTGCGCACAGCTATGGTATAGCGCCCTAAAGAGCCAATGGCGTGGGCATCAACATAATTATAACTCGTCCCTGTTTTATAGCTAAGACTGTCCATAGCCTCATAGCCTTTAACTCTTTTGACCCTCTTTAGTATTTTATAAATAGTGGCAGCAGAGGTTTGAGATATCATCCTTTCATTAAATCTTATGCCGCTTTCATACAACATGACTCTATCATCTGCCTTGCGTGTTTTAAAGGTACTTTCACTCTTTAAAAGTGATGAAAGGGTTAGGTTTTGCTTATTGTGCAGATAAAAAAGAGCGGCGGCATTGTACAGGCCATTGTTTTTTAGCATGGCATAGAGCTCACACAGCGCTAATAACGAGCTTTGTGCACTGCCTGTAGCTAAAGACAGATTATTCTCATCACTGTCTAAAAGCACACTGTCATCTTTATTGATGATATTTAAAAACTCATCTGGCTGCAGGGCCTTTAAAATTTCAACTGCCGGCAGATTAAGCGATCTGACAAGAGCATCGGCCACACTTACCTGCCCTTCAAATTCACGGCTGTAATTTTTAGGCTGCCAGGTATTAAAGCTTTTTTGTTTATCATCAATAATACTAAAGGGCAGTACTATGCGCCTGTCAAAGGCTATAGCATAGATAAAAGGTTTTAATAAAGAGCCGCTTGAGCGCCTGGCCTTTGCAAAATCCACAAACTGTCTTTTACTGTCAGATGAACCAACGTAGCCTGCAACCGTATGACTCTTATTATCAATGGCAATAATGGCAAGACTCTCATGCCTTGATGCTCTTGCTCCAAAGGTGGATGCCACAGCATTTAAAGTATTTTGCACCTTAGGATCAATATATGAGTAATGCTCTTTGACCTTGCTTGAGGCAAAAGCTCTGTAACCTAAATGCATTGCAGATTGAGATGGGCGATATAAAGCTGTATCAATATCTGCCTTTGACGCTGTATCAAGTACGGCTTGACTTATAAGTAAGTCCCTGCAGGCCTTATCTAAAACTCTGTTTCTATAATAGATAGCACTTTTTTTATGCCTGTCAGGCCTTATTTTTTCAGGGGCACGCGGCAGTGCTACAAGCAGCGCAGCCTCATCCGGGGTCAGCTTATCTGGCATATGCTTAAAATACATAAGCGAGGCAGCACTTACACCTTCAATATTTGAACCAAAGGGTGCTAAGGTCAGATACAGATCTAAAATACGCTCTTTGCCATAATAGAGGGTAAGATAGGTAGCCTGTATGGCCTCTTTGATTTTGGAGATTAAGGTGCGCTCTTTTTTATCAAGGAGCCTTGCCACCTGCATGGCAAGGGTTGAGGCGCCGCTGAGATTGTAACCTTGTGCATTGCTTATAAGTGATCTGACAATAGAGATAGGATCGACACCAAGATGATAGTAAAAACGCTCATCTTCACTGGCAAGGAGCATTTTAAGATATAAAGGGTCAACCTTTTTATGCTCTGTTAAAAAGCGGATCTTGTCATCCAAGCTTAGTTTATAGGCAATAATGCCGCCATCTTTATCATACAGAACAGGCGATCTGTTATAAAATTCTGTAGCTCCATGCACTCCTGCAATAGCAGATATAATTAAATATGCAGCAAAAAGTAAAGCTGCATATTTTAAGGCCCTTATAACCATCAGTGTTTAATCACAAGTTTCTGATCGCAGGGCACAAAGGCACGTATAAAAGGGGCATTGTGCATAAAGGCAGTAGCTGAGCCTGCTGCATAACTGCCAGGCATGACAGCGCGCAGAGCATAGATATATAAAACATCATTATCTGAGCTCATATTGCTCTTAAGCCTTATCCTGTCATCACTTCTTTGCATCTGCACCGAGGCAAAATAGCCTTTAAAACTATCTGGCAGCAGTGTTTGTATCTGCTCTTGACTATAATCTACAGCCTCAAATTCAAAGCCTGCTGGCAGCATATCCTCAATGACCATATGCCCAAAGCTAAGAGCCATAAGTTTGGCCCTTAAAACCACATAGATCTTATCAGATGGTTTTAGATTTTTAAGATCTGTTTTATCAAGTGCTTTAAAGTTTTTATCATAGTAGTATTTTTTAAGCCCAAGTTTGTGTTCGTATGCCTTAGGTATGGACTGTGTCAGACCATAGGCTGACATGGTGGCAAAAAGATCATAAGAGCTGTCATTTACAATGCTGTAAGGATTGTGTCCTTTAAATTCTACATCCTTATAAAAGCTCATCTTGCTGCCATCTGTTGCTGCATGCACTATAGCCTTGTTATCGCTAAAGGATAAAAAGGCTGTATCTGAGCTTATAGCAGATAAATGCTCTGTAATGGTATTTACAGCCTTATTGTCATCAAGCACTGTAGCTAGGGATAAAAGCTCATAGCCTATATAATAAGGGGTGGCTATAGGGGATGGAGCATAGCTTTGCAGTAACGAGTGCAAAGAGGAGAGCTCTTGTAATGACAGTGACTGTGTGCATAATCTGTCATAGATTGATAAATACTCAGGATATAAAATAAGGGCCCGCTCACACGCCTCCCTGGCTCTTTTTATATCAGCTGTATTTAAAAAAGATCTGGCCATATACACATAATAGAGCAGATCATTGCATTTTGTCTCATCAAAGATATAGCGCATGCTGCCTACATTGACCCTGTCGTACTTTGAGAGCACGCTAAAGGCTAAAGCCTGCGCACACAAATCAAAGTTATTATAATTATCCTTAACATAGTTATAGGAGAGATTTAAAAGCTTTGAGTTGACATTAAAACCAAGATCCCTGGCATCTGTCAGATAATCTAGGCATAAAAGCGAGTAGAGATCATAACTGCCATCTAAATCAGATAAAGAAAATCTGCCGTCATGATAGATAAGACCCTCAAGTGTTTTGACAGCCTCAAGCAGTATATTGTCAGCCTCATCATATAAAGCTTTTATCTTTACATCTTTTTCGCTCTTGCCAAACTCATCAAGTGCCCCTGATTTTTTTAAATATAAAAGAGCATGGGCTCTTGCTATGGCATCATAAACAAAATAGCCCTGACTGGATAAAAGCTCATCGGCTATAGCCTTTAGATTAAGATTTGGCAGTGAGCTTAATGAGGCACGTAAGGTGGCATCTTTGGCAAAGTCATGTTTAAGATAGAGCATAGACTCATTACCTGCCTTGACATAATGGGTCACACTCTCTTTTATATCAGGATAGGACGGGCGTACAGACAGAAAAAGACTGTCCTTATACGAAAAATCATCAGAAGTAACCTCAATATCGACACTGCCCACGCCATAGCCTAAAGCCTTTAGCTCAAAGAGCGTGGCTTTACGCTCATCTGTCTTGACCTCAAAGCTTTGTGCGCCTTTACAGGATAATGGCTCTTTACAGTTAACCTTAATATCAAATTTTGAGCCTGAATTCTCTATATTGGCAATATCAAGCTTTAAATAGGATTTATCTAGGTTAGCTAAAAAGCGTGGCAGCACCGGTGTGACAACGGCACTGTCGCGCACCTTTATCAAGGTGCTTGCAGAGCCAAAATGTGTATCATCAAAGGCTGTAAGATTAAGGCGCAGCGCACCTGCAAACTGCGGCAGAGAAAAGTCAAGATGAGCCTTGCCATCTTGCACCCTGATAAGCTTTTTATTAAGGGCCGTTATCTTATAGGGAATGGCCGAGAGTGAGCCTAAGGCCTCGCTCTCATCACCATAACCCTGATTGTGACTTACCTTCTGCGGCATAAGATAGCTGTATCTGTCATAGACTGTATAGTAAAAGGACAGTGGGGTTAAAAGCTCCTTTACAATATCAGGAATCTTGTAATCGGCCATGGATAAAATGGCCTCATCCACTAAAGAGGCACTTAAATAACAGTTTTGACACTTATCAATCTCAACATCAAAGGCAAGAGTGCTCAAAGGCTTTATAAGAGCATCCTTATCAAGTGAGGTTTTAATCTTAAAGATACGTGAGCTAAAATCAAAAGGTATATGCACAAGGCCTATCTTGCGCGGTATAAAGCCTCTGTCATCGGCAAAGGCACGGGTGACATGTAACAGAGCATAGATATCAGAGCGCGCCTCATTAGGGGCCTTTATGCTGATGGTATTAATGCCTTTTTTTATTTTTTTGTTCTCAAGAGATAAAATTTTATCAGAGGCGAGCATAACAGAGGCTATACCATCAAAACTGCTCTCAAAGCTAAGAGTGACACTCTCCCCAGCTTTATAGCTTTTTTTATCTGTACTTACCTGCAATAAACTCTGACGCGAGTCAGCAAAGCTTGTATTAAAGCCATCATAAAACTCTCTTTGATAGATAATATTGCCAGACTCTTTATCCTTTAGAGTCAAAAGATAGCTGCCATCATCAAGATCAAAGGACAGATCGGCCCTGCCTTGGTCATCCTTGATTAAAACACTGCCGCCTTGTACATAGCTTTTGGTTTTAACCTCTCTAAAATCCCAGGTGTTATTGACATAGACATAATGATAAAAGCTTTTAACTCTCTCAAGAGTATATAAAGCCTCACGATCTTTAAACTCACCTGTGCGTGTGACATTTACAAGATCAAATGTGCTCACTGAGCCTTTATCTTCCCTCAAAGCTCCTGTATAGGCCATCTTTGAGTCAAGATGAAAGATCTTTTTAAAGCTTACAGTCTGATTTAAAGTATCATTGACCTGGGCATTTAAAACAAGAGACTGAGGATAGGTACTCTGCTGTACACTAAAATTATGGTAAAAAAGACCGTCTTTGTCAGTAAGACCATCTTGTGTGCTGTGCCCTGTATATTGTGGCTGCATACCAAAAAGATAATCTTCATAACCCTTGATGGCCCCTTCATCATAGGACAGATGCGATGTGACAAGATATTTTAGATTGTCAGCGCCTTTTCCATATAAAAAATCAGCACGCAGGGCAATTTTATCTGTGGCAGTGACATCTATGGTATCGCCGCTGTGAGCCTGACTTATTTTTACTGTAGGCGGGATAAAATCATCAACACTTACAGACAGGCTGTCTATTACATGTTCTCCGTCAAAGGAAAAATCAAAACGCTGATGGCCGCGTCTTATCTTTTTATCAAAGCAGTATTCAAACTCAAAGGCACCAGGGGCTGCTGCCTTTAACATCAATCTGTCAACCTCAAGATTCTGGGCATTAAATACTTTGACTACAAGATCAGATCCTTTATGGGCATTGTAATTGTTATCACGTATGATAACTCTGCCATGCAAAGTCTCACCTGGTCTGTATATACCTCTGTCAGAGTAGCTAAAGACATGCTGCGCACTTTGTCTTTTAAAATACTTTTCATTTAAATACACAGGAGCATCAAGCTTTAGAGTGTAGAGATCATCATCCAAAAAGGCATTGATATAGGCAGGGCTCATGGCATGATAGGCATCTTTGTCATACAGTCCTTCAAAGGCATAAAAACCCTTATTATCAGTTACACCACTCTCAAGCAGTTCATTGTTTCTGGAGCGCAGCTCAACTTTGACTTTAGGCAGCACTGTTCCTTTTAAAAAGGATTTGACCAAAACTGCAATATTGTCTTTGCCATAAAGCGAGGTTAAAGACAGATCGGAGATAATAAGTGACACATAGCGCTCGATTTTTTCAGAGCCGCTTTTGTTATTGTGCACACGTATAATATAAAGGCCAGAGCCCAGCGCCAGATCCTTTTTTAAATTGATGGTGCTTGTAATTCTCTCATTGCTTTTAAAAGCGGTTTTGATATCAAGCTTTTTGACAAGTCTGCCATTTTGCAGCGCCACATGCTTTTTATCATAGTCAGAGCCGTTTAAATCATAAAAATTGATATCATCTATATTGTTAGTGCCAATACTGTAAATATCAAGATAGAGCTTTTTAACATTGATACTCTCAAGGCTAAAAGAGGCCAGATCTCCATCTGGCGGCACAATCATGCCTTGTGTGTTAAAGATATTGGCAGCAGAGTCTGGCAGATTGAAGTTAAAAGTGGCATCATCTGAAAGTTTAAGGCCGTTTAGATCAGAAAACCCTCTGTCAACAGTAACCTTGTAGGTACTGCCATGGTGCAGATTGTTAAAGCACAGCTGCGAGCCGCTGGCACTGATATTAGCACTGATTTTGTTTTCATTTTCAAAAAGCGCAATTTTGCTGCGATCAAAATCAGAGTCAAACTCACCATTTGATAAAAGGCAGGCTGATGGCGGATACTGCAGTGATTTTTCAGCCACAGCTGTGATTTTAAGCTCAGATTGTGCAGCAGAGGCAAGGCTGCTAAAAACAAATAAAGAGTACAGTAAAAAGGCCTTTTTCATAGAACGCTCCCCATATGCTAATAAGCTTGTAAATTATAGCAGTTATGATCTTAACGTAAGTAACTGCTAGAGCACTTTGCGATGCAGATCTGCTATAACTTTGTCTTATAATAAGTCTATCTTATGGCTAAGGCAGCTTAATGTGTTCATGCCAAAGAGTTTTGACTGTAAACTAGGGTTTGGCAATAAGGCAGGGAGTTTTATGTTATATACGCGTCTTTTAGTCTTTTTAGCCGTGGCAAGACATCTGAGTTTTACCAAGGCCTCAAGGCAGCTGTGTATAAGTCAGCCTGCCATAACCAAACATATTGCCGCCCTTGAGAGCTATTACAATGTAAGCCTTTTTGACAGAAAAGGCTCGTCCATAAGCCTTAGTGCTGCAGGTGAGCTGCTTTTAAGCCATGCCCGTAAAATAAAAAAGGATTTTACCGAGCTTGATTTTGCAATGCACCTTTTAAATCAGAACTATACAGGCTCAATAAGAGTGGGGGCTAGTACCACCATAGCGCAGTATGTGCTGCCAAAACCTCTGGCCGCCTTTTGTGAACATTACACAGGTCTTGAGATCTCACTTGTCAATGACAATTCAGATAATATTCAAAAGGCTCTTTTAAATCATGAGATAGATGTAGGGCTTGTGGAAAATGCCACACGCAGCGTAGATCTTGATTATGAACCTTTTTTAGATGATGAGCTGGTGATAGTGGCATCAGGGCTTGCGCATATTGACAAGGAGATTGATCTTGAGAGTTTTAAACGTATGCCCCTTATTCTGCGCGAGTATGGCTCAGGCACGCTTGAGGTAATAGAGAGTGTGCTCAATGAGCATAATATAAAGCTTGGCGATCTTAATGTGCGCATGCATATGGGCTCAACCGAGGCCATAAAACTGTTTTTACAAAACAGCTCGTGCCTTGGAATTGTCTCTATCTACTCTATAGCGCGTGAGCTTATTGACAGAAGCCTTAAGATTATAGATCTTGAAAATATAACCTTCAGGCGCAAATTTTCCTTTGTCACCAACCGCGGAGCCCATCTTGACTATATAGATAAATTTACTGATTTTGTAAAAGAGAATATAGCACTATAACTTTAAGTTATAAGTCATAGCATAAAACAATTAGATTTGCTCATCTTTGTGCATTAGAGTATAGATACTTTTTAAAGGAGTCTATCTATGTTTACACGTGAGCACAGAGCAGATACCATGCACGGACTGCTCTTTATCATATTGTTTTCTCTTGCTGCCTTTTATATTGCCTCACTGCCTGCAGTGATGAAACTGTCAATCTCGCCTCTGATTGTAGGTATTGTGCTGGGAATGATTTACGCCAATACTCTTTATAAAAAGCTGCCCTCAAGCTGGCAGCCTGGAGTTAAATTCTGCACCAAGCAGATACTGCGCACCGGTATTGTTCTTTATGGCTTCAGACTTACGCTGACAGATGTCTATGCAGTAGGCATGCCTGCTGTCATTGTCGATGCCATTATAGTCTCAGGCACACTGCTTTTGGGTGTACTTTTAGGACGTATACTGCGTATGGACAGACAGACTGCCCTTATGACAGCAACAGGCTCTTCAATCTGTGGCGCAGCTGCAGTGCTTGGCGCTGAGGGTGTGGTCAAATGCGACAGTTATAAAACAGCTATTGCTGTATCAACAGTGGTGATTTTTGGCACCATTGCCATGTTTTTATATCCTCTTTTATACAGATCAGGTGTGCTCTCATCAATGTCTGATACCGCAGTTGCCATCTACACAGGCGCAACATTGCACGAGGTGGCACATGTGGCAGGAGCCGGCAACGCTCTTGATCCAAATGATCTGACAGGTATGGCCGCCACAGCCACCATCACCAAGATGATACGCGTCATGATGCTAGCTCCAGTGCTTGTAATCATGGCTTTTATCCTGTCAGTTAAAAAAAGTGCCAATGCCAATAACAGTGAAAAGACCAAAACCAGAATCACCATACCGTATTTTGCTTTTGGCTTTGTACTTATCATAATTTTAAATACAATTCTATCATCTTTGTATGGTGCAGAGTCGGTAAAGGAGCTTCCTTTAAATTCGCAGATAGAGTATATAGATAATTTTCTTCTGACTATGGCCATGACAGCTCTTGGTGTTGAATCATCCTTTGATAAATTTAAAAAAGCCGGCTCAAAGCCTTTTATATTGGCACTTTTGCTTTTTATCTGGCTTAGTGTAGGCGGCTACTTTATTACAGATTATGTGGTCACAATCTGTGGCAATTGATATTTTAGACCTTTAATCAACAATTTTGGATAATGCAAAAAACTATGACTTTGGACAGAATTTCAAACATTATTGACTCACAAAACTCGAAGATTCTGTAAAAAGTGTTAAAATAGTGCTCAAGTAAACGTTTGAGTAAAAATTTGCAAAAATTTTTGAAAGACCGAGTACTTTAGCACACACTAAAATTTTGCGCCATGCATCATACTGCATGGCGTTTTTATATCATCTGATATAACTTATCGGTTTTATCATCTCCATCTATGTAAATGTATGTAAACGGATACATTTCCATATAACTTTTTTATTATTTCTCAAATTCATGTCTTTTCTTTCGTGATATATATCGGACTTTTAAATATTAAAATGCAGGATCTGGCACTTTGTTGACTATAGTTGTAGTACATTTTTATTTATGAGGATGTGTTATGAAATTTTTCTCCAAAAGCTCAATGGCCCTTGCCGTAACAGCAGCTTTAGCCTGCATGTCAGGTGTGGCTCAGGCAGGCACAAATGACAAGGCTACAGCCACCAACGTGGCCTTTGCCGACTTCACTCCTGTTGAGTACACAACCTCCAACAAGCCAAATGTTATAGTTATTACCATGGACGATTTAGGCTATGGTCAGCTGCCTTATGATGAGAGCTCCTTTGACGTTGAGTCAATGGAGAACAGAGAGGTGGTTGATACCTACAAGATAGGTATAGATAAAGCTATTGAGGCTGCCAGGAATTCAACTCCAACTTTGCGCGCCATGATGGATGACGGTATTCGTCTGACCCAGGGTTATGTAGCCCACGCCATGTCAGGCCCATCACGTGCCGCCATTATGACTGGCCGTGCTCCATCACGCTATGGCGTTTATGGCAATACCGATTCACGGACGGTATTCCACTGTCAGAGACATTCTTATCAGAGCTTTTCCAGAACTATGGTTACTACACAGCCTGCGTAGGTAAGTGGCACTTATCCAAGATTACCAATATTCCTGTACCTGAGGATCAGCAGACCCGTGACTATCATGACAACTTCGTCACCTACGGTGATGAGGCAGGTCAGCCACAAAACCGAGGCTTTACCTACTTCATGGGCTTCCATCCTGCTGGCACTGCCTATTACAACTCACCTGCCTTATTTGAAAACCGTGAGCACATCAAGGCTGAGGGCTATATTTCAGATCAGCTCACCGATGCTGTCATCAAGGCTGTAAATAATGCCAAAGCCATCGACCAGCCATTTATGCTGTATCTGGCCTACTCTGCTCCACACCTGCCAAATGATGTGGCAGCTCCTGATGTCTATCAGTCAAAGTTCAACACAGGTTCACAGACAGCTGATAACTACTATGCTTCTGTCTACTCTGTAGATCAGGGCGTAAAGAGACTGCTTGAGACTCTGGACAAGAATGGTCAGCTTGACAATACATTGATTTTCTTCACCTCAGACAACGGTGCTGTAATTGATGGTCCTCTGCCATTGAACGGCAATCAGAAGGGCTACAAGTCACTTACCTATCCAGGTGGTGTTCACACCCCGATGTTTGTCTACTGGAAGGGTCATCTAAAGTCAGGCACCTATGACAATTTAGTCTCAGCCATGGACTTTTATCCAACAGCTTTAGATGCAGCAGGCATTCCTGTACCAGAGAGCTTAAAGCTTGACGGTGTATCACTGCTTCCATACCTAAATGGTCAGAACAAGGGCATTCCACACGATGAGCTTATCTGGTTAACCTCATTCTCACACTGGTTTGATACCAGAAATATTCCATTTTGGGATAATTACCATAAGTATGTACGCTATGAGTCAGACTACTATCCTCACAATCCAAACACTGAGAATTTAAGTGAGTTTACCTATACTGTACGTACCAATGAGTATCAGCTTATCTACACTGCAGAGGACAATGCTCTTGCTCTGTACGATCTGCGCGATCTGCAGATGAAGCATGATCTGACCTTTGAAAAGCCTGAGGTGGTTGAGAAGTTAAAGGCTATGGCCAAGAAGCGTCTTGAGGAATCAGTTGAGCCAAACAATCCAATTAACAAGCCAAAATATCAGAAGATTGTTGAGGCTCTGTCCAAGTAGAATAACTTCTTAAACTTAATATGTGCAGGGGACAGCAATGTCCCCTATTTTGCTAAGGATTGTATATGCACTTTACCATCAAGCCCACTTCCTTTTCCTGTAATCTAAACTGTGACTACTGCTTTTATCTGCCAAAGGGTGATGACTTTCCTGTGACAGTCACGTCTTTTTTACCTGGCAGGGGGGAGAGCCTTTGCTTATGGGACTTGATTTTTATAAAAAGGCAATAGAGCTGCAGAATAAATACAAAGGCACCAAGATTATAGAAAATGCTATACAAACCAATGGCACTTTATTAAATGACAAGTGGTGTGAGTTTATAAAGGAGCATAATATTCTTGTAGGTATTTCAATTGACGGCCCTAAAAAGCTGCATGATGCCTACAGAAAGAATATGCGCAATGAAGGTACCTTTGATGAGGTGCTGCGCGGTATAGATCTGCTAAAAAAACATAAAATTAAATTCAATACCTTGACCTGTATCAACAAGGCCAATTACAGACACGGCTTTGAGGTCTATAAATTTTTAAAAAATATAGGATCAACCTATATGCAGTTTTCAGAGATTATTGAGACCACACCTGAAAACAGAGATTTTGATGCTGTTGCAGTTGAATATAATAAAAAGCAATTTGCCCTTGAGCCGCAGGATTATGCCATCTTTTTTAAAGACATATTCAGACACTGGGTCAAATACGATATAGGACATATTGTTGTCAGACAGTTTGAAACCTTTATCTCACTGGTTTTAGGTCATGGCCATCTGTCATGCGTCTTTGAGGATAAGTGCTGCAATAATTTTGTGCTTGAGGCCAATGGTGATATCTATGTGTGTGATCAGGCTGTCTATGAAAAATACAAAATAGGCAATATACATACAAGCGATATTACAAAGCTTGAAGCTGCAAAAATTAATAAAGTAAAAACTACCTTAAGCTCTGACTGCCTTGAGTGTCAGTATCTGTCTTTATGTCACGCGGCTGTCCAAAGCATAGAATCAATTTAAACAATGGTGTGGCACAGACCTATTTCTGTGAGGGCTATAAAGAGCTCTTTAAGATTATGGTGCCATATCTTAATGCCATGGTATCCCTGGCTCAAAGCAGGATCCCTTATGTAAAGGTCAAGGAGATTGCCGATAAGATTGCTTCTTTATAAAAGGATAAATCAAGATTAACATCTTATAAAGGGGTATGGCTAAGAGAGGATGTACTCCTTTTTTTTGGCAGAGGCTGACAGGCCATACTAATAAAGGCAGTCCTTGATATTTTTTTATCAAAAACAGAGGGTATCTGATAGCAAAAAGTAAAGGTAATAACAGGCAGAAACATGCACAAGGTGGGAAATAATGGCGCTTTAATATAAATAAGCTGCGCCTTTGGCAACTGTTTGGGATAGGTTTTCTCATAGATTTATCTTTTATACAGATAAGAGAGGAGCAAGGATAGTTTGTTATCAGTGTACATCTTTGTGTCTACCCATAAATATAAACAGTCATAAATAAGATATAAATATGATTATGTAATACATGCAAATACTCAAATCTGTTAAGCAGTTGGGATCTCTCAAAGTGACAATCAAGTATTGTATTGCTATAATATAGGGATTTAGATGATCTCTTTTAAAGAGAGTTGATTGGTATTAACATTTTATTTTGCATGATCTGTATCTGTACATTTTATTTTTAGATACGGATAAATATGTGACTTTTGTACTATGAGTTAATGCCTGAGGCATAAGCAAGGATTTTAGTAAGTAAATGCGCAAACCAAAGATAGCTATAGTAGGTATAGGTTTAAGACTCCCTGGCAATTTAAAAACACTTGATAGCTATTTCAAGGCCCTTGAAAATAAAAGTGATTTGGTAAAAAGAGTGACTGATGACAGATTTAAAACCGATCTGTTTGAATCATCAATTGAAAATACAAAAGGACACTCAACCACATTCTGTGCAGGCGTTATAGATAATATTTATAATTTTGACTATAAGGCTTTCAACCTGTCAAAGAATGAAGTTGAAAGTATGGATGTTCAGCAAAGACTGTGTCTTATGATGACACTTGATGCTCTATCTAATGCCAATTTGTCACCAAAGGATATTGCCTCAACCAATACAGCTGTCTTTATAGGTGCCGCATCAACCGACATGGCCATGTCCAAGGCCGATGATTTGCCTGCCATTAGCTCATATGGTATGACAGGAACCAATCTGTCGATTATATCCAATCGTCTGTCATATTACTTTGATCTGCACGGACCTTCTATGACCATAGATACGGCCTGCTCATCATCTCTTGTCGCACTTGATCAGGCAGTTAATTTTATTGCAGCAAATCCTGATTGTATGGCAATAACAGGAGGAGTTAACGCTCTGCTCTCTCCTCTGCCTTTTATAGGCTTCTCTCAGGCTCATATGCTCTCACCAGATGGCCGCTGTAAGGTTTTTGATGAAAGTGCCAACGGCTATGTGCGCGCTGAAGGTGGTGCCATACTTATTTTAAAAACCCTGGATCGAGCTTTAGCTGACAATGATCATATTATTGCCACTATTGTTGACTCAAAGGTAAATCAGGATGGCAGGACAATGGGTATTTCTCTGCCGTCAGATAGAAGTCAGCAGGAGTTACTTGAAAGTTTATATAAAGACAAGGATCTGTCACGTCTTGTTTATGTTGAGGCCCATGGTACAGGCACTTTAGTAGGTGATCCAATTGAAGTTGGCTCTATTGGCAGAGCTCTTGGCAGCAAGGTTGCAGCAGATTATAAAAGACCTTTATATATAGGTTCAGCCAAGTCCAATCTTGGTCACCTTGAAACAGCATCAGGTATGGCAGGTTTATTAAAAGCTATAGCCATACTTAAAAACAAGAAGATTCCACCATCAATACATATTAAAAAGCTCAATCCAAAAATAGACTTTGATACTCTTGGCGTACAGGTGGTGCAAGAGGAGCTGTCGTTGCCTAAAGTCAGTGGCAGTGAGCTTATAGGTATTAACTCTTTTGGCTTTGGCGGAACCAATGCTCACGTTATTATTGAAGCCTATGATGACAACATGAGCACTTGCGTGCATACATCAAAAGATGACGCAAAAGCTTTAAATAATACGGATAAAAAAGTGGACACTGATGCTCTAAATGTGGTTTTAGAGCGCTTTTTTAAAGTTTCTGCAGCCTCTGCAAGTGCCATTTATAATCTTGTCAAAGCCTACGATGAGCAGATTAACGAAGATAATTACAAGGCTGTTATTGCAACCTCATATTACACACAGAGTGAGTTTGAACTGTGTCTTTATCTAAAGGCAGATAGTTTTAAGGTGCTAAAAACCTCTATTGCAGAGTTTTTAGATAATAAGGACAGTGTCAGCGGGGCAAACTTTGAGGTAGTCTCAAGGCTTAAGAATCAGGCCAAAAGTATGTTTGTCTTCTCTGGCAACGGCTCTCAGTATGTTGGCATGGGCCGCGAGCTATTATCTGCCTCACCTGTGTTTGGCAGTCTGTTTGGCGAGGTTGACAGAGCCCTTTTACAGTATCAGGACTGGTCGGTTATTGATTATATAAATCAGGATGCAAAACTTTGGGATCTGGCTGATACCAAAATAGTACAGCCTATAGTCTTTGCTATTGAGGTTGTATTATGTCGCTATCTTGAGCTCTATGGCATTAAAGCCGATGGTGTCTGTGGCCACAGCGTAGGAGAGGTGGCAGCTGCCTATTATTGTAAGGCATTGACTCTTAACGAGGCCTGCAATGTTATAGTCTGCAGATCCAAAGCTCAGGCCAAAACCTATAATATGGGAGACATGGCTGTAGTCAAGATTGATAAGGCTCTGCTTCTTAATATTATGCAGGAAGGCGGTTTTACAGATAAAGTTGAAATAGCTGCTGAAAACACTCATAAGAGCTTTACTTTAAGTGGTGACAAAGAAGCCCTTCACGGCCTTGTTGATACGCTTAAAAAGGATTTTGGAGTAGGCGCCAAGATTTTATCTTTAAACTATCCATTCCACAGCTTCTATATGGATGTTATAAAAGATGATCTGCTTTTAGATCTGGGCTCACTGCATGATGGACAGTCTCAAAAGATAGAATATGATTTTTATACAGCAACCAAGGGTCTTTTAAGAAAGGGAGAGAGTCTGAGCCGTGACTACTGGTGGCATAATATAAGAAATCAGGTTAAGTTTGCAGATGCCATAGAGAGCGCCTTGAATGATGGTTTTGTAAACTTTGTTGAAATTGGCCCTAGAGATATTTTACTGCACTATGTAAAGGATATTGCCTCAACTTATGGCAAGAGCGTAAATACACTGTCATTTATTGCTAAAAAGGGCGCGAAGTTAAGACACGAGCTGTGCTGTGCTTTAAGCTCTCCTATGTTTGTCAAGACACAGGCAGTCTTTGCCAAAGAAGATATAGACAGAAATCTGTCTTTACCTTTATATCCTTTTGATGATATTTTTGTGCCATCTAAGATCTCAAATGAGAATCTGGGTGTCTTCAGATACAGCTATGATGAGCTTCTTGGCAAAAAGACTCCATATGAGAGTGACTGCTATATAAATGAATTTGATTTAAAGCGTAATCCTTATTTTAATGATCATATTGTCTTTAAAGAGTGCGTGCTGCCGGCAGCTGCTCTTATCAATATAGCGCTGACAGCCTCCCATGATATAAAGGACAGCTCTGTTGTAGCGCTTGATGATTTTGTTATAAAAAGCTCAACGCGTTTTAATGAGCATGATATTGTGCAGCTTAAAACCAAGGTTTCAGGCACAGCCTTATCCATTGCCTCAAAGATCTACAATGATAATGGCAGCTTTGAAGAAATTGTCAAGGCCACCTTAGCTAAGGCCACTGCCATGCCTGTTTGCACTATGTGCTTTGCAGATGATAATTCTTGCTCTTTAATAGATATAGACGAGTTTTATAAAAAGGCACTGTCCTTTGGCATAGAGTATAAAAACTGCTTTAAATCTGTTTTAGAGATAAAACGCAGGGATGATATGCTGTATATGCGCATAGATAACAAAGAGCATTTTAATAACAGCTCCAAGTTAAATATCTATGCCCTAGACGGTATATTGCAGTCTCTTTTTGCTTTCCTTGATGACAGTGAGGGCAGATCTTTTGATCTTATGTTGCCATCCTTAATCTCTAAAATAAGAGTTAATAAGGATGTATCTTCCTCTGCAAGCATCAGTGTCTGCATCAGACTTAACAGAATCAACAGATATAATGCTGTTGTAGACTGTTTTGTATTTAACGACAAGCTTGAGTGTCTGATGTCAATGCATGGGGTGCGCTATATAAGATTTGCACAGCATGGAGTTAAGCTAGATGGTCTTTTTGCAAACAGAGTCAGGACATTAAGATCGCTTATTGATGACACAATTGACAGCACTCTTGCTACAGCGCTAAAAGATAAGGCACTTTCTGCAGCTCCTGGAGATGATACTTTAGATAAGTTAAGCTCTCATGAGGATAAAGTCAATTACCTCAATGTTCTGATTTGTCTTGCCATTATGTCTAATGTCAGAGTTTTTGACAGCTATGCAGATGTCAAGAGCATATTTGGCATAGAACAGATAATAGATGATAAAGAGCAGGAGCGAGTGGCTCTTGCTGTCTATCTATGTGATTTTCTGTGCGCATATAATCTTGCCATCAAGGATGAACAGGGCAGGTACACAATTGACAGAGAGCTTGAAGATGCTGATATTGACGATGTCTTTAGTTCACTTGTAAGACAATATCCAGAGTGCTTTGCTCCTGCCGAGATTATTTGCCGCACTGCCTGTGTTATTAAAGCCCTGCTAGAGGGTGATGAGAATATAGACACCCTCTTTGGTTTTGGCAAAGATAATATTTATGACAGCTACTTTTTACAAAATGAGGCTGTAAATGATTTAAGCGTAACAATTGCGTCATTTGTTGGCGATATGGTAGAGCTGTATACACAAAAAGATAAAGTGTTGCGCGTACTTGATATCAATTATAAAAATGATATTGTGCTTGACTCTTTAGAGAGCTCTATTGCCAGTGGAAAAGTAGAGTATATTCTTGTAGTAAAAGATGCTGAGCACAAAAATCTGATATCAGGTAAATATGAGTATTTAAGAAAGTTAAAGGTTGTAGCTTTAGATGAGCTGAGCGCTCTTGATGATGGCAGTTTTGATCTTTTAATCAGCAACAATGCTCTGTGTGATGCAGCATTTGCCTCTCAATTTGCTGCTCTTGTCTCAAAGTTAAAGGCAGGAGCCATTATTGCAGGCTTTGATTTAAAGGACAGCTCCTATAATAATTACATATGTACACTGCTTTCATTTGCCGACAGGTATCATGATTTAAGATTAAATAGTGATATTTTGCACAGTCTGATTGAAAACTGTGCATTTAAGGTAGCTATAGAAAATCATGTGCACCATACAACAGATAATTATGATTTTTATATAAAGCAGATAGGCTGTGCAGCATCAACACTCAAAGATAACAGTACAGCTGTTACTTTAGAGCAGGACAATAGCTCATGCAGCTGTGTGTCATATTTTGACAAGAATATGGCAGCAGAGCACTTGACTGTAAGTGCCTCCTATAAAAAGGCTATAGCTGACTTTATAGAAAATACAGCTGTTATCACAGACACAAATGTCTGCTCTATCTTTAAAGAGGGCAGCAGATTATATGATTTATCTTCTCTGTACCAAGACAGCTGCGATTTATACAGACAGCGCATAACCTATAAAGGCTTTGCCCACAGACACGTGGTGTTTGATTTTAGCTCTCTTGAGCATATACATGATTACAGAGAGCTTGGCAGTCTTTGTGAAAGAATCTCAAAAGTAATGCTCAGCCTTGCATCTAATGATCTGCCAAAGAGTATTTCAATCCTGCTGCCATACTGCAAAGAGCTAATTGAGACATCAGATGATAATAGCATCAGCGCCAATGTAGCCTTGTCTGACCAATCTCAAAAGATGGGTCAATATGACCTTTATAGTCAGGATATTTTAGCTTTTGCACTTTTAAATCTTGTAAGAACAATAAGAAATGAGCTTTCTGTTGATATCAGGGTGTTAAGTGTTAAAGATGATGATATCTCTTATTGTCATGCTCTTTTAGATCTTGCAAGCTCAATGCAGTCTTTTGATTCAGACAATGTCAATGAGGTATTCATTAATGGCTGTCTAAGAGAAAGTGTAGAATTTGTTTATGAAGACAGCACCAGCGATCCTACCCGTCAGAATTTATCCTATCGCCTTGATTTTAAACAGCAGGGATCAATAAAATCATTATCTTTTGTGCCTGAGGATTTAGGTGAACTTGAAGATGATGAGATTTTAATTAGAAACTGCGCCGTAGGCCTTAACTACAGAGATGTGATGTGGGCTATGGGTCTGCTGCCTGCTGAAGCTCTTGAAAATGGCTATTCAGGTCAGTCTCTTGGACTTGAGTGTGCAGGTGTTGCAGTAAAGACAGGCAAAGCTGTTGAAGGTGTTGCTGTCAATGACAGGGTTCTGGCATTTACCCGCCACTGTTTTGGCAATTATGTAAAAGCCAAGGTTGAGTCAGTATTTAAAATTCCTCAGAATATGTCATTTAACAATGCAGCTTCACTGCCTGTTGCATTTTTAACTGCATATTATTCCATAGTAACCAAGGCTCAGGCCTTAAAGGGCGAGAGTATTCTTATTCATGGAGCTGCAGGTGGTGTTGGTCTTGCAGCTGTACAGATAGCCTTGGATCTAGGTCTTGAGATCTATGCTACAGCAGGCACCGTACATAAGCGTCAGATGCTGCAAAGAATTGGAGTAAAACATGTATATGATTCAAGATCTCTTGATTTTGCCGAGCAGATTTTAAAGGATACTGAGGGTAAAGGTCTTGATATAGTTTTAAACTCCTTATATAAGGATGGAGCTCTGGCCTCTATCAGACTGCTCAGGCCTTTTGGCAGATTTATTGAACTTGGCAAGAGAGATTTCTTTGAAAACAATGCATTAAATCTCAAGATTTTTAAAGATAATCTGTCATTTATGGGAGTGGATGTAGATGAGCTTCTTGTTTATAAGAAGGATCTTGCAATAAAACTGCTCAATGAAGTACTTGAGAAGTTTGAAAATGGCACATATCATCCTCTGTTTAAGAGTGTCTACTCTGCACTGCAGGTTAAAAAGGCATTTTTAGATATGAAATCATCCTTACATATAGGCAAAATTGTAGTAGATTTCAACGGCTTTGTACAAAAACACGATGATATTGTTAAATCATCAGGCTCTACATGCAACACAGATAGTGACGCATTGAGCACAAAAGAGATTGCAGGGCACAAGAGCAGATCTTTATCTGACAGTTCAGAAAAACGCAGTGGCAGTTATTTGATCACAGGCGGTACCGGAGGCATGGGTCTGTCACTTGCCTCATACCTTATTGAAAAAGGTGCAAAGCATATTTATCTGACAGGAAGAAAGACACTTACAGCATCTATAGAGCAGACACTGCAGGCTCTTATGGCAGGTGGTACCTGTCAGGTTGATTATATAAGTCTTGATGTTACTGACTTTAAAAAGGTTGCCTCTTTTGCACAAACCATCAAGAGCAGTGGTGCGCGCATAGATGGCTTTTATCATGCTGCAGTGCAGCTGCATGATGCCTATCTTAAGGATCTTGGAGCTAGTGATTATGAGCTTTTAATTCATACTAAAGCCGATGGTGCTGCCAATATTTTAAAGGCCTTTGCCTTAGAAGAAATTCCTTTTGCCTATACTGTGCTGTTCTCTTCAATTACCACTGTATTTGGCAATGAGGGACAGGCCAACTATGTTGCTGCTAATGCCATGGTAGAGGCCTATGCTGCAAAATTAAGACAGTATGGACACAATATAGTAGCTCTCCTGCTAGGACCTATTGGTGATGTGGGTCTGTTAAAGGGCAATGATAAGCTTTTGAGTATTTTTGAAAGCAAGCTTGGCCTTGGTGCACTTAAAGCAAGAGATGTTATTGAGAGTATGCACAAAGCTTTAGATTATAATGATAATTATTCTATATGCTCAATAGCTCTTGATTCTATAGGCACATTAAACTGCATTAAAGAGAGCAGGTTTGACACACTGTGCGGACAGTATGGTGTGGCAGGTGTTCAGTCAGAGAGCTCACTTGTTGATACTATTTTAAACAGTCCATCTGATGTGGCCGCACAGGCTTTAACATTAAGGATTGTGGATTTAATCTCATCGCAGCTTGGGGTTGAGGCAGACAAGATTAATACTTCTGTCAATTTAATTGATCTGGGTATAGATTCTTTATCCTTAATGGAGATTATGGCTGTTCTTGAGCGCGACCTTAAGATTAAGACCTCGGTTGCGGCCTTAAGTGGAAGAAGTACCATTGAAGGTATTGCTCTTTACTGTGTCAATAAGATAAAAGGCACTGAGGATGACAGTATTGTTGCAGATCTGCACAGACAGCATGGACTTAAACAGTAAAAGAAAGTAATTTATGCATAACACAAATAATAAAGATACGCAGTCTCTGTTAAGCAGATTCAAAGCAAGACAGGTCAGTGGCAATACCGGTGGTCAGGTTTCTTTAAACAGAGAAAAGGTGCAAAAAGCACAGTTTAAGGATTTTCTTTTATATAAAAAGATAAAGGCACACAGCGATATTGCCTCTGAGGTTGGTGTACAAAATCCTTTTATGCTCTGTCACAGCACAATAGCCAAGGCTCACAGTGTAATAAATGGCAGGGATTATCTTAATTTTGCCACCTATGATTATTTAGGGCTCAATGGCGATGAGCGAATCAATGAGGCAGCATATAAGACCATGCAGGATTTTGGCACCAGTGCCGGAGCTTCACGTCTTGTGGCAGGAGAAAGACCGTGTCATGAGCTTTTAGAGCACTCTCTTGCCTCCCATTATGGCCAGGAGAGTGCTATTGTTTATGTAAGTGGCCATGCCACCAATGTCTCTGCCATATCAACTCTCTTTGGTAAAGATGATCTTATTGTGTATGACAGACTCTCGCACAACTCCATTATGCTTGGCGCTAAGTTTTCAGGTGCCACCTGTCTTGCCTATAAACACAATGATATGAGTTCACTTGAGGAACTGTTAAGGACACATAGGCATAATCACAAAAATACCCTTATTGTGACTGAGGGTGTTTTTTCAATGGACGGTGATGTGGCTGATCTGCAGTCTCTGGTGGCCATAAAACAGCGCTACAATGCCTTTTTAATGGTTGATGAGGCACATGCTTTAGGTGTTGTAGGTAAAAGCGGAGCCGGAAGTTTTGAGCACTGCGGTATTGACCCTGTGCAGGTTGATATTTATATGGGCACACTGTCAAAAACATTGTGTTCATGTGGTGGATATATTGCAGGCTGCAAAGAGCTCATTGAAATACTTAAGTATTATTCTGCAGGATTTGTATATTCTGTAGGTTTATCTCCTGTACTGGCTATGGCCTCATATACAGCTTTGGATTTAATGCACAAGGAGACTTTCAGAGTAAGCGCTTTGCAGGATATCTGTGCTTTTGCCAAAGATTATGCCCTAGAGTGTGGCCTTGATGTAGGCAATGCCCAGGGAACAGCTGTACTGCCTATTATTATAGGATCATCCCTTAAGGCAACAGCTCTGTCCAATCTGCTTTTTGAGCATGGAGTACTGGCTCTGCCTATAATCTATCCTGCCGTTGAAGAGGAAAAGGCACGTATACGTCTGTTTTTAAGTTACAGCCATAGCAGGGATGATATAAAACACTGTCTTGATCTGATAAAGAGTCTTGATGCTGAAGCAGAGAAGAAGGTTGATACCATAAGCGCTGACTAAAGGCTGTGTCTATATGACACGGCATCTATTTAGATAATTCGTAAAGATAGTGTTTTTTTAGAGTATAAAAGTGCACAGAGCAGCTGACTCTTATAGTGCCGTGAAGAGAGTTTATATATTTTAATATGTTAAATAAAGCTACACTGACAGACTTATCATCACAGGACTCTTCACTAAAGGACAGAGTCTTTGTATTTTTGCAGGGACCACAAAGTTATTTTTACAGCGAACTTGCCTCGGCACTGACCAGGATGGGAGCATTTGTTATAAAAATAAATCTCTGCGGTGGAGATGTGTTTTTATGGAAAACGCGCAATTGTGCAGCTGACAGCTTTAAAACTTTTAACTATCATGGCAGAGGCTGCGATTTTACCTACTATATATCTAAAATCTTCAAAGATTATGGTGTAGATGATCTGGTCTTATACTCTGACTGGAGACCAATGCATCAGGATGCAATTCTTCTGGCGCGCTATTTGAAAATCAGAGTCTGGGTGTTTGAGGAGGGATATCTGCGCAATGGCTTTGTGACACTTGAGCAAAACGGAGTCAATGGCAGAAGTCCGCTGCCAAAAAGCCCTGAAAAAATCATGGACATAGCCAAAAATCTTGAGCCTTTTAAGCCCTCAAGAGTCAAGGTAGAATCAATGCGTCAGAAGGTTATGTATGCCATAAGACATCATGTGGGCAATACCTTGCTCTTTCCTTGCTTTTTCCATTACAGAACCCATCGTGAGCATAATATTTTCTTTGAATTGATTGGTATTCTGCCCCGATATCTGACCCGCAACAGCCGCAAGAGAAAATCGCGCGTCAGTCTGCATAAATTTTTAAAAAGCAGAGCCCCTTATTTTTTCTATCCGCTGCAGTTAAATCACGACTCTCAGGTTCAGCTCTACTCCCCTTACACAAGACAGGGTGAGGCTATTTTAAGTGTCATATATTCATTTGCACGCTATGCACCTGAAAACACGCGTCTGCTTATAAAAAATCATCCACTTGATAATGGACTTATTCCATACAGAAGATTTATTAAGGCTGTTGCATCATCGCTTGGCGTGAAAGACAGGGTGTGCTTTATAGAAGATGGCAATACTGTATTTCTGGCCAAACACGCAAAGGCTGTGGTACTTATCAACTCAACTGTAGGTCTTAGTGCCCTTTTAGAGAAGAAAAACGTTTTTTGTCTTGGCTATAGCGTCTACTCAATGCCTGGTCTTGCCAAAAGCGCCTTTACCGATAAACTGCATGATTTCTGGTCCACAGAGGACAAGGTTGATGAAAAACTGCTTGATGCCTACTGTGCTCTTTTATGTTCACAGTCACTTGTAGAGGGTGATTTTTACACACAGCAGGGTGTACAGGCAGCAGTTGAGGGTACTATAAAGCGCTTTATAAATAGTTAAAGGAAAGATTATGAGTATGGATTTTGAGTCTGACTTTTCACTGCAGATGGCAGATGAGGCAAGCCTTGAGCAGTGTATACGGATAATATCAGAGGTTTCAGATACTCTGCTTGACAAGCTTTTTAACCGTATAGATATAAAAAAGGCCATGCTGCTTGTATCTCAAAACGGCTCTGACATCTTTAACTGCGATAATATCTATCTTGTAAAAGCAAGAGCTGACGGTCAGATAGCGGCTATGCTTTTTGCCTATAAGGTATTAGATGACAATCTGCCATTAATTTTGCGATCTATGCTCAATAAGGAGAGATTTAATCTTTTAAAAAAAGTAATGCTCTCAGGATATAAAGGTTCATTTTATATAAATACAGTATATGTAAATGAAAAATATCAGGGGCAGGGACTTGGCTCTTTGCTTATGGAACTGGCTAAGGCGGCGGCAAGGGACTGTCAGTGCAAGGATATCTTTTTACACTGCTATGCAGATAACAGCAAAGCTCTTGGCATGTATGAAAAATATGACTTTAAAGTTCATGACAGTATAAGCTATGAGGCACTGCCTTCATTTAAACATGAAAAAGGCTATATTTTAAGATTAGAGCTTTAATAAGACATGTATCAGAGCGTTTTTATAAGTGGCGTGTCAGGACAGCTTGGTTTGTCTCTTGCACAAAGACTAATCACACAATCCTTAGTTAAAAATTTATATGTACAGGTAAGATCTGACAGGCACAACAGTATACTTACGGCTCTTGCTAACAGACATCAGGTAAATCTACATATTGCAAGCTTTGATATAAGGGATAATACAAAATTAAAGGCATTTCTTGAAAAGGCTTTGGAGCATACTGGTCAGACTCTTGTCATAGCCAATGCCGGTATCTCATTAAGCCGTGAGTCAGAGCATTTTTTAGAGGATGACTTTGAAATAGAAAGGGCCTTTGATGTAAACACCAAGGGTACAGTCAAGACTTTATACTATGCTCTTGATCTGTTTCTTCAAAAAATATCCTACACAGGCATAAAAAATGATGCACAGAGCTGCTATTGCTATAAGAACACTGACAGATCCATACATCTGGTGGCTGTTTCATCGCTAGCTTCATTACTGCCCCTGCGCTCATCACCCCTGTACAGTGCCTCAAAGGCTGCTGTAAATTACTACCTTAGAGCTCTTAACGCCTCAGTGCCAAAGCAGTTGCACTCTGTTATAAAAACCACTTTAGTGCTGCCAGGTTTTATAAGTACAGATATGTCAAGACGTTTTATTGGCTCAAAAAGTGGTATGGTTTCATCAGACAGGGCGGCAGAGCTTATTTTAAATGCTCTAAGAGCGCACAAAAAAGTTTTTGCTTTTCCATTTTATCTATACCTTGGTATTAAATTAAGTTATCTGGTACCTGATTTTATCTTAAGATATATTATGAGAGCTTTTGATTTTAGTGTGCAAAAAGATAGGGAAAGAGAGGAGTTTGATAAAAGCGGCAGCAGAGTTTGTGCACAAGATACTGATTCTAAACACAAAGGATAAATCTTGTACTAAGTCACAAAAGCATTTATACATAAAACCTACCATGTGAATCAAAAATGATATATTTTCAGATCTGTGTCATAGCAGCTTTTACAGCTTTAGGCTCTGTGCTATTAAATTATCTATCTGGCAGGTTATGCTTATTGAGTATAAAAAGATTCAGAAAGGAGAGTTTAAGCGCTCTGGAGATAAAAAAAAGTGTAGGTTTTGGTACCTGCTATCTGTTGCTTCCTGCGCTTGTATGTGTATCTTTTTTGTGTTTTGTTCTGCTTTTGTGTCCTCTGTTTGAGCTTGGTGTTTTTATTGTTGTAAGCTTTACTCTTGCTTTTTATATTATAAGTTATTTTAAATTTGCAGTTTTAAAAGAGCCACTGGTCATTACGGATTTTTATCTTTTAAAGGAAATAATCCTCAAACCTTCATTTTACTTTTCCTATGTAAAAACAAGATACTATCTTGTTATAGCTTTAGCTCTTGCCCTGCTTTTGTATATACTTCTTATCATTGATTACACCTACGTTGCCTTGTCTGTAAGAGTTGTATGTGCCTTTATATCTGTAGTGTGTCTGTTAACAGCTCTGTTTATATCAGGCAGATATAATCTTGAGTATGATGCTCTTTTTGATGGGGCAGCTTTATCAGTATTTAGTGCTTTTTTTGTGCAATGTATAGATCTTATACGCTCATGGCATTATATACACAAACACTCATTGACCTCTTATCTTCAGCACAAAGGCATTGAGAGTGAAATATCTCAAGCACATCTATCAGAATGTAAAACAAGGTATGCAAAGGATCACGATATTCTTAAGGATAGTGCTGAAACCTGCGCTAAAAAGAATATCATTTTAATGCAATCTGAGTCCTATTGTTCTCTTTATCGCCTGGGTCTTGATACTAAACCAGGTTTTATTGATAAAAGCAGCGCTATTTGCAAGCGTTCTCTTTTGGATATAGATTATCTTGGAGCCTATACCATGCGCTCTGAGTTTAGTGTGTTAACTGGAATTGAAAGAAAAAAACTTGGTATTTTTGCCTATGACCCTTATATTCTGTTAAGTCGCTACAAATTCCCGTCCTTAGTTTCTAAATTAAAGAGCAGGGGCTATACCTGTATATGTATTCATCCAAATTCAAAATATTTTTTCTCGCGTCATAAGGTTATGCGTAATCTTGGTTTTGATCTATTTATATCAAAGGAAATAATGGGTGATAATCTTGCCTTTAAGGCTATGAATTCAGATATGGCTCTTTGTAAGTATATATTAAAGCTTTTAGATACAGATAACAAAAATGACACAGCATCGCTGCCAAGGGAACTTACAGATGTTCTTTGTAGAGGTAGTGGCAGAGTGTTTATATTTGCCATAACTATGGCAGCTCATGGGCCATATAGTGTAAGTGAGTATAAAAAAAGACATTTAAAAGCACACAGTGCGACTAACGATGGCTGTCCTGCAACTCCACTTGAAATTTACAGGCGCAGACAGCATGATTTTGATTGTGCCATAGAGCATCTTGTCTGTGCGCTTGATAGCAGTGCATCTTTAATTGTCTATGGGGATCACCTGCCATCTTTAGAGGACATTTATGCAACAGATGAGCGCTTAAAACCTGATATTTTTGCCTATAACATAAGTGCATATGATAAAAGTGATGTAGCTAAGCTCAATGCCTGCAGTTCTGACTGTAAAACAGTGCATGGGGATGTTACATGTGAGCTTAGCAAAGATTTATGCGCTGAGCATACTGTTGCTTTGAGAGATGATAAGGCTAAAGATAACACTAAGATAGCGCACTGTAATCTTGATGGCAAAGATACATATATGATGGATCCTATATCAGTGCACTTACTAACATTAAAGCAGGGAGATATCTAAATGCTTAAGATTTTGTCATCTGGTATTAAAGATATTCTAAATTTAGATGTTTTCATTCAGAAGGAACTTGAACAATATAACAAAGAGGATGAAGTTCAGGCAGTTGCAGGATGGGGACATAAGGCTACTGCCAGAAAAGCTCGGGCACTCTCTGTCAGGCTTAATGTGCCATATATAGCCCTTGAAGATGGCTTTATCAGATCTTATGATTTAGGGGTCAATAATGCCCCCATGTTCAGCATGTCAGTAGATAGTATCGGCTGCTATTACGATGCCAGACAAAAATCTTCTATAGAGCATTATCTTGAACACCAAGACTGGTTTGATGCATCATATGCAAGAAAAAGTTTAGATTTAATAAAAAAAATATGTAAGCTTGAGATTTCAAAGTACAACAGGGGTATAAGAGCTACAGATAAAATCTTTAAAGCAAATAAAGATAGTGGACGTAAAAAACTACTGATTATTGATCAGACCTTAAATGATGCAAGTTTAACTTTAGGCCTGGCCATGGATGATTTAGCTAAAAACATGGCCTATATAATCAATAAAGATTTTTGTGATCATGATATCTATATCAAGGTGCATCCTGATGTGCTTGAGGGCAAAAAACAGGGTGTTATTGACATACAGGAGCTAAAGCAAAAAGTTACAGGGCTTGAGGTAATAGATACCAACTATAACGCCATATCCTTATTAAAATTATTTGATACTGTTTTTGCAGTTACATCGCAGATGGGTTTTGAGGCTTTACTTTTGAATAAAAAGGTCTATTGCTTTGGTACTCCTTTTTATGCAGGTTATGGCCTTACGCACGATCTTACAGACAATGTAGCTATACAGCGCAGATCTCATATCAAAAATGTAAGTATTGAGCTTTTATTTGCAGCCTCCTATTTAAAATTATGTCGCTATATCAACCCTATAACTAAAAAGCAATGCTCAATAGATGAGGTTATCAATCTAATTGCTCTGCAAAAAGAAAAAGGGCAGATGTATACTAAAAACTTTGTGCTCTTGCACCCTACAGCCTGGAAGAGGGAGCTTGTAGAGCATTATTTAAAGGACAGCACAAAGATTTTTTATACTGATAAGGCAGATGATGCTTTATCTTTGTGTACAGAGCATAATGCAACTTTAGTGCAGTGGGCATCAAGGGCTGATGAGAGCATTAAACTTAGAGCACAAAAACAGGGTATTGCAACTTTGTTTATTGAAGATGGCTTTGTCAGATCAAAGGGGCTTGGCTCCACCTATGAAAAACCTATGTCCCTTGTGCTCGATACTCATGGTATTTATTATGATCCAATGTCAGGTTCACAGCTTGATACCATACTAAACAATATTAAACAAAGAGATGATTATGAAGATCTTATAATGAGGGCTGAGCTGCTTATTGACTATCTTAATAAAAATAATATTACCAAATATAATGTTGGTACATCTCTTGATATAGATACATTTTTATCTGATATAAAAAAAAGAGCCGGAGGCAGAGAGATAATTCTGCTGCCAGGACAGGTTGAAACAGATGCATCAGTAAAAAAGGCTGGTGGAGACATACAGGATAATTTAACGCTGCTACAAAGGGTCAGGGAGCACAACAAAGACGCTTTTATTATCTATAAACCTCATCCAGATGTTCTGGCTCTTACCAGAAAAGGCAGTAGGTCAGGAGATAAAATAGACACTTTGTGTGATATGATAGTAAGTGATTTTAACATTGCTTTTTTATATAATATCGCAGATAAAGTTTGTGTGCTCTCATCACAATCAGGATTTGAAGCTCTGCTTCGAGGCTGTAGCGTTGAAGTCTATGGCAGACCTTTTTATTCAGGGTGGGGGCTTACCCATGACATGTGTGATAATAAAGCACGCTATGCCATACTGAATATAAAAGAGCTTGTTGCCGGGGTTTTGATTTTATACCCTACATATTTTGACTGGCACACTAAACTGTATGCCAATGTTGAGGATATATGCACTGTCCTTAGTCAGGATAATGCTCCACGCCTTAAAGACAGTGCTTTAGTTAAAGTATTACGTTTAATTATTCGTCTCAAGCAGAAGCTTGGATTAAAAAGATTATAAAATTTAGGAATTTATAATGATACATTTTAAAAAAGCAGTTGGATGTGCCTCAATAATAGTTATTGCTCTGACAGCAATTGCTGCCTGCTCCACCCCAAGAGGGCTGCAGCATAAGGCCTCACGTCCTGTGGCACAGATAAGCGCTGTAAAACAGTCTGCACAGGTTGCTCAATTTGCCAAAAATGTATCTATGATGAGTGTAGGTTCAAGCGATATCTTTGAGTTTTCTCCTGTAGGTAACGCAATGACTGTCAATGCACTTAACTTTTATACCAATGCATTAAATCAAAAATGTCGCAAAGCTGTATTTGAAACTTCATCAACAGTGCAGGAGTTTGCTGTATGTACTGATGACAGCATAACCTGGTACTATATTCCTTCTTTAAATAAAGCTATAAATAAATAGTATATTTTATTTAATATGCCTTTTTCTTTTTTTAAAAAACTACAAAGCTCACTTGTAACAGAGTATAGGGTTATAACTGCTCTTATGTTGCGTGAGATCCATACTATCTATGGGCACTCATCCCTTGGCTATTTATGGGTGGTAATTCAGTCTGTATTTGGCATAGCAGTTTTTTTAATTTTACGTGAAATAATGAGAGCGCCATCTCCTCATGGCATGCCTACAGCTCAGTTCCTTGTTATTGGGTTTGGTTTTTGGTCGATTATTTCTGGGACTATAAGTAAATGTATTAGCGCAGTTGACGCAAATAAACCACTTTTAACATTTCCTCAAGTTACAGAGTTAGATGTTATGCTATCAAGAATGATTGTATTGTGGTTTACCCAAATTATTGTATCTATAATTCTGTTGTTTGTTGATGATGCTATTAATGGTAATTTAGATATATACTCAATAAGTCATTTATATATTGTTCTATTTTTAGCTCCTTTACTAGGGCTAGGCATTGGTCTTACTCTATCAGCGGCTACAGTTTTCATTCCTGCGCTAGAAAGAATTGTTCCAATCTTTCTAAGAGTCTTATTTTTTGTCTCTGGAGTGTTTTTTTCTGCAAATACTTTTTCTCAAGATATTGCTGATATACTAATTTACAATCCTATATTGCAACTGATTGAACTTGCTAGAAGTTCAATGTTTTATGGTTATCCATCAGAGGGATGTTCTTTTAGTTATATAGGTATGATTACACTTATATTTTTATCATTTGGTTTACTGCTTGAACGTTACGTAAGACCAAGGAGAAAAGTGTGATTATACTTGAAAATGTCTGCAGATCGTACAGAACCAATACTGGAGTGCATAAGGTTCTTGATAATGTGTCAGTTACCTTTAAAGAGGGCGTAAACACAGCTATTCTGGGACTTAATGGTGCCGGCAAGTCAACCATGATTCGCCTTATAGGCGGATCTGAACAGCCAGACTCTGGTCGCATTATACGCGATGCTACAGTATCATGGCCAATAGGCTTTGCAGGTTGCTTTCATGGATCTTTATCAGGAAGAGAGAATCTGCGTTTTGTCTGTAGAATTTATGGGGCCAACATAAAGCAGGTGACAGCGTACGTTGAGGAATTCTCAGAACTTGGTGAATACCTTGACATGCCGTTTAAAACTTATTCATCAGGTATGAGATCAAAACTGGCCTTTGGTCTGTCATTAGCGGTAGGATTTGACTTTTATCTTATTGATGAGGCTTTTTCTGTAGGTGATGTGGTATTTCGTCGCAAAGCCGCGCTTGAATTAAATAAATTAAAAGAGCGGGCCACTTTAATTTATGTGTCTCATTCAGCATCATCTGTCATACACCACTGCAGCGCCGGGGCTGTTTTAAATCAGGGTAAACTTGAATATTACAGTGATATTAAACAGGCTATAGAAAAATATACGGAAATTTGTAATGCAAGAAAATAAAGAAACAAAGATGGTTGAACACAATCAAAATACTGCACCTAAAAAACCTGAAACTACAAAGGTAAGCGTAGAGAATAGCAATTGTGGGGCAGGTAGCGCTTCTTCTGAAATTGATACTCAGCGCCCAATACAAGCAGAGGTACTGGACTCAGAAGTCAGGATAAAAGAGGAAAAAACAACAGTATTTTTTAAATTAAAAAACTGGTGGTCAAAACTTACATTTAAGGTAAAGTTATATTTTATCTGTGTGCTGGCACCTGTTTTTCTTTATCTTTTTTATAATATATTTATTGCCTCGCCTATGTATATATCAGAGGCAAAGTTTGCTGTTAGAACTATATCTCCAACAACTGGAGGCATAGATTTTGCCTCTCAAATTTTTAATGTGCCTTCAACTTCCATGCAGGAGGCCAAAATTGTTGAGGATTATTTAAAATCTCCCGATGTGGTCCATGTAATAAATCAGGAGCTTGATGTTCTTAAACATTATACTAGCAGCTCATATGACTGGTTTTCACGTCTTACATCAAATCCTACATCGGATGATGTTATAACTTTCTGGAAGAAGATAAGTCTAGTAAAAGTAAACAACGATTCAAGTGTTATTTCATTATCGGTAAGGGCCTATACCCCAGAAATGGCGCACTCTATTGTTTCAAATGCTCTGATGCAGTGTGAAAAGCTGATTAACAGCATGAATGAAAGAGCTCGTCACGATGCTCTGTTGCTTGCGCAGAATGAAGTTGATGTGGCCAAAAACAAATTTGATCAGGCTCAGAATGCTCTTAAGGAATTTAGAAATCAGCATCAGGATCTAGATTTAAAGACTACCGCAACAGGTCTGCAAAGCTTAATCATAGAGCTTGAAGGGCAGGCAACTTCTATAAGAACTCAGATTGCTGAAGCTCTTGCATATATGCAGGAAGATGCTCCATCTATCAAAGCCTTGAGATCTAAATTATCTGGCGTTGAACAACAGCTTGAAAGAGAGAGGGAGAAGGTCACATCACTATCAACTCAGGGACAGTCAATTAATACACTTGCAGGCCTCTATGAGTCATTGACTATAGATGTTGAATTTGCAAGAAAGCAACTTGAGTTTGCAATGACCTCACTTGAAAAGGCTAAGATAGAGGTAATGTCGCAAAACCTATATGTAGTAAATATAGCAAAACCATCATTACCTGATGAATCGCTCTATCCAAAGCCACTTTTATATACATTTTATTTACTTATTGCTTTAAATTTAATGTGGGCTATAATATCCGTTATTATTGTCGCAATAAAAGAGCACCTGGGCTTAGTATAGGGAGTATATATAGTGTTCTTAAAATATAAATTAAATCTATTTACTCTGTTACTTATTTTCACAGCGCAGGGCGTCTATGCAGAATCAACTTCTCATAATTTACCTTATGTAAAATACGACGGATCGTCCCAAAGTCAGTCATCAAGTCTTGGGGCAAGTTCCAACCCAGCTCCGCAAAGCCTTGGTGGTATGCCATTTGTCCCATCCAACATGGGTCAGAGCACAGGCTTAAATCCTTATTTTGGTGCACAGGTTTACAGCCAGAATAACGCTGCAAATTTTAGTAAAAATCAAAATGGAGTCTTACTCCATAATCCGGGCAACAATAATTCCCAGAGCGCGCTTTATTATAGTGCAGGACCTGTACCTCAGGGGCAGCCTGCCTGGTCACAGGGTAATTACTACAGTCAGCAGGGCTATATTCTCATGCCTTTTGGTGCCTCACTCTTTAGAGGGCATTTTGCCAATACTTATGCTGATAACTTAAATGCCTCATACATCATATCCCCAGGCGATCGCATTGTTATACGCATATGGGGTGCCAAGCAATATGATGATGTTTTGGTTGTAGATCAGCAAGGCAATATATTTGTTCCTGAGATTGGCCCTATCAAGGTGGCAGGAGCCACCAATGCCAAGCTACTCTCTACAGTAAAAAGCCGCATAGCTTCTATCTTTACCGATAATATTGAGGTTTATGTAAATTTACAGAGCGCCCAGCCTGTAGGAGTCTATGTTACAGGTTTTGTGCCTCAGCCAGGTCAGTATGCAGGAGGCTCACATGACTCACTGCTCTCCTTTATAGACAGAGCCGGCGGTATTGATATATCACGTGGCTCATTCAGAGAGATACAGCTTTTACGTGGCGGCAAAGTTGTAGCCACATATGACCTGTATGACTTTATCTTAAAAGGTAAAAGACCTGCACAGAGATTAAATGACGGAGATGTCATTTTAGTTAAAGAGAAGACCAATGAGGTACGCGTTATAGGCGACGTGCGTCAGGAGGCCCTGTATGAGCTTAAAAAGGCTAATGAGGGTCAGAGCCTAATCAGCATGGCAAGCCCTGCGCCAAGTGTCTCTCATGTATCTGTATCTGGTATCAGAGACAACATACCTGTTCACTATTATCTGTCTTTAAATGAGTTCAAGAAATTTAAGCTCTCTGATGGAGATGTGGTTGATTTTGTTGCAGACAGAAAAGGTGAGAGCGTCATTGCCAAGATCAGTGGTGCCATTGTAGGCCCTTCAAGATTCCCTGTTGGCAAGGATGTAACTCTGCGCGAGCTTTTAAGCTTTGTAGAGGTGGATCCAAATCTTGCTGACACCTCATCCATCTATATAAGACGTAAATCTGTTGCCATGCAGCAGCAGAAGGCTATAAACGACTCCCTGCGCCGTTTAGAGCAAAGTGCCCTCACTGCTACCTCATCATCTGTAGATGAGGCAAAAATCAGAGTGCAGGAGGCAGATCTAATACAGGACTTTGTTAAAAGAGCAGGACAGATTGAGCCTGATGGAATTGTTGTTGTATCAAGAGGCGGTGTTGTAAGTGATATACGCCTTGAAGATGGCGATGAAGTAATCATACCGCAGCTAAGTGATGTAGTTCTGGTTACAGGAGAAGTCATGATGCCAAAGGCCGTTACCTTTGATGAGGATATGAGCCTTGATGATTATCTTGGTGCTGCAGGTGGTGTATCAAACAGAGCAGATGACAGCAACATTCTTGTGGCAAAGGTTAACGGCGAGGTTGGACTTGCTGATGATTTAGGTATTGCCCCTGGTGACAGAGTAATGGTAATGCCAAGATTTGATTCTAAAAACATGCAGCTTGCCAAAGACATAATGCAGATTATGTATCAGATGGCTGTGGCTACTAAGGTTATAGTGGATTTATAGGCATGAAGCTAAGTGTAATTATCCCTATATACAACAATTCACAATTTTTTGATAGATTTTTGGATTGCATAATAGCTCAACAAGTAGAAGATTGTGAATTTATAGTAGTAGATGATGGATCTAAAGAAGATATATATAGTGAACTTAAAAAGAAAATTGAGAAAGCTGATGATAAAAGAGTTCGCTTAATAAGGCTTAATAAAAATCTAGGTTATGGAGCCGCAGTTAATTATGGTATTGATAATTCATATGGCGAATATATTGGACTATATGAGCCCGATGATATTATCCAAAAAGATTTCTTTTCTGTGTTATTAGAATATGCAAATTGTAATAGTATAGACATTATCAAATATAATGGACTGATAAAAAGAAAAGATAATAAAGACTACAAAATATTTTCTTATAATAAAAATTACACAAATAAAATCTTTAATATGCACACATATAAAAGATTAGGGTATTCACACCCTTCTATTACAAATGGCATATATAGGAAGGAATTTCTAAGAAAGAATTGGATAAAATTTTGTCATGGTAAAGGTGCGTCATACCAGGATCAGCAGTTTAGAATTAGTATATGGTATGCAAACCCGAGAATATTAATAATAGATGATTGTAAATACATTTATTGTTTTCATGACAATCAGTCTGTTTCTAATCATAATGACAAAATTGATAACATAATTTTAAACTGGAAAGAAGAATATAGTTATCTTAAATTACACTATAGCGGGCAACTAGTTTTTTTTATTTATAGTTTTTATAGAGAAATTAAAGGTATAAAAAACAAAGTAAGCTACGAAAATTATATAAAACTTAAGTCTCTTTACTTTGAACTTTATAGGTCATGTAGAGTTGACTTTATAAAGGCTTTTTCTTTAAGAAAGAACATTATTGAATTTATAAATTTTTACTTATTTACATTGAGGTTAATGTGAGAGATATTTATTTAATTGGCGCAGGACTTTTCAACTTAACTTGCGCAAGAATCCTCGCGGAAAAAGGATATAAATGTCACATATATGACAGTCGCGCTTACCTTGGAGGAAACTGTGCAGACACTGTAGATGCAACAACAGGAATTTTATATCATATTCATGGACCTCATATTCTGCACTTAGATAACCTTGAAGTTTTAAACTTCTTAAAACGATTTGGTGACTGGTCATATTTTCATCACGAAGTGAAAACATGTTATAAAGACAATCTTTATCCAATGCCAATTAATCTTGAAACAATAAATAAGTTCTTTAATCTTAATTTAAAACCTTTTGAGCTGGCAGCATTTTTAAAGAGTAAAGCAGAGACGAAAGAGCGTATCAATAATATGGAAGACTTCCTTATTTCAGAGATTGGCTCAGAATTGTATGAAGCATTTTTTAAAGGGTACACTATAAAACAATGGGGAAAGAATCCTTCCGACCTTCCAACTAATACAATTGCAAGAATACCTATTAGGAGTAACTATCAATCTACATACTATAAAAAGAAATACTCTTTTCTACCCGATGATGGCTATCATAGTATTTTTGAGAAAATGGTTGATCATAAAAATATCTACCTAACATTGAGTAATCAAATATCAAATAAGGAAGTATTTGAGTATGCTAAAGATGACCTCACATTTTATAGTGGCCCTATTGATAAGCTATTTAATTATAAGTATGGAGATTTAGAATGGAGAACTGTATACTTTCTAATGAAATACCATAATGTGCAAGACATGCAAGGTATCAGTGTTATTAATTATCCTGAGAGTAAATTCCCATATACAAGAGTTTGTGAGCCTAAGCATTTTTATATAGATAAGTATACTAAGAATCACAAGTCACTACTAATAGAGGAATACTCAAAGCAATTTGATAAAAATACTGATGATACTCCTTATTACCCTATTGGTGATATGGAAAATAAGAAGAAATTTGATACTTATAAAACTGAAGCTGTCAAATATAAGAATTTATACTGTGTTGGTAGATTAGGTAACTATGCTTACACTGATATGGAAAACACAGTAGATAACGCATTCAAACTGTGCCAAAACATTAGGGTATAAAATGTCAGTAAGTATAATTGTTCCTTGTTATAATGTAAATAAGTATATAACGCGTTGTTTAGATTCGTTAGCGTTGCAGACGCTAACTGATATTGAAATTATTTGTGTGAATGATGGCTCGTCAGATAATACTCTTGAGGTTTTAAATAGTTTTTGTTCAAAAAAAAATATTACTATTATCAATAAGTCAAATGGCGGATATGGCAGTGCAATAAATGCAGCTTTGGAACTTGCTAGTTCAGAGTATATCGCCATATGCGAGAGTGATGATGAAGTACTACCTGATTGTTATGAGTTGTTATATAAGGAGAGCAGGCTTAGAAACTTAGATGTCTGTTTTTATAATTCTTATATAGAGGTTCGTGAAGGATTTAAAGACAATTTAATAACAATGTACACTCCTTGTTTCTCAGATACTATAGAGTTAACACGTGAGCAAATCAAAGAACGCATAGCACTAGCTAATGTCGGTATTACTACCTGTATTTTCAAAAAAGAATATATTACAAAGAATAATATAAAAATGGATGAATCTTCAAAAAGTTACGAAGATGTGGGTTTTATTCTTAACATACTTACGCGCGAAGGAAAGATAGGAGTAATGCCTGGTGTAGGATATTTATACCACAAAGACTGTTCGGCGCAATCTGTTAATAATGTAAGTAAATTTTTGAATATTATAAAATCCATAGAATTCTCACTGCATTCAACTATAAATACAGATCCATTTTATAAAGGTGCAATATTAGGATATTGCTTAGCTCACCTTGTATCATACTATAATAAAAGTAAAAACACAGATTGCTTATTAGTTAATAAAGAAATCAAAAACTATATTGAATATGTATTAGAAGAAAACAGTGAACAACAAATTTATATTAGACCTAATATAAGGCATACTTTGACTAATTTAGGTTTCAAAAATGACTTTAGTTGTTGTTCTGTTCAAAAAGAGATTCAGTACAAATCACTACCGACTATGGGTGACTCATTAGATAAAAGTTATTCATATATAGTATCATATAGCCATTATTTGTTTTCGCTCCTAAGAATCAATTCCATTGAGATAGAAAACAATTTAACTAAAACACTTAATGACATACTTGTGTATGAAAATTGTTATCATTCTAGAAATGATGTAGTATTTAAACGATTTATTATATGGTTTATTCAAACAATTACATTTGAAAGATTAAGCAAACTCTCGGAACAAATAAAAAGCAGACTTTTTCTTCTCCTAAAAGATCTCAATATAATTACAGACCTTTCGTATTTAAAGCCACAGGTTTTAAGCGGAGCTTACTCAGAAAGTCTTATAACCACAGAAGAATGGGCCACTGCTAAACACTATAATGATTTTTATCATTTTTATAAAAATGGAAATGAATATTATAAAAATTTTCTAAAATATATTAAGGGTAAATCTATAGTGGTTGTTGGGAATGCACCGAATATATTAAATAGTAAGATGGGTAAATTTATTGATAGCCATGATATTGTCATTAGATTCAATAATTATCCAGTAGAATATAAACTTATAGAAGATTTGGGATACAAAACATCCGTTTGGGTACTAACTCCAGCACTAGATTCTATATACTATAAAATCAACTGTATAAATTGTGATTACATTCTATGCTTTAAATCAAATGTTACATATAATAAGGCACGTGTAAATACCTTGAATAACTTTACACAATCGGGGATAAGAGTTGCTTTAGTACCATGTGATAAGTATTTATGGGAGAATAATGTAAGAGTTATGAGTCTTGGCCTTTTAGTAGCCGAGCTTCTCTATGAAAATAGAAAAAATATTAATACCATTTCTTTTGTTGGATTTGACTTAAAATCACAAACTAAAGGCGTCACACACTATTTTAAAGGAGATCCTAGTGACGGGAAAAAATTATCGTTTCATAAATGGAATTTAGAAGAGCAAAGACTTCATATGATTATTAATAAGTTAAAATAGGGGAATAATATGCAACACTATATACACTGTCACCAAGGATATGATCTTAATAAAGGTGGATCTGTCGGATATATCTCATCTTTATATAATAGTTTTTCTCAATTTAACTCATCATTTCTTACAAAGGATAATATAAAGTGTAATTTCATTTTTCCAAATATTTTACCAGATGAAAGAATATCTTATCAGCCTCTACAATCAATTTTAGATCCCAGATTTTGCTATATTGATAACTATGAATTAAATAACGCAAACAAGGCATTTATAAATCAAAGAAGACAATGGTTCAGAGAGATTATACCAATTACAGAGTATCAGAAAATTAACTCTAAAAACATTACTTCTGTCCATATACATGGCGCATATAATTTTTTACCTATTTATAACTCACTAATAAGAATGGGAGTAGAATCAAGAGTTGTTAAAATTTTAACGACACATAATCCATTTAAACCAGAATGTGAAGATATAGAGTTAATTACTAGAGGTAGAAATTTCAAGAAAGAAGATATAGAAGTATTTAAATATTTCTATAGCCAACGTGATTATTGGGCTTTCAATTTGGCTGACGCGTTATTTTTTCCAACTGAAGAAAGTATGGAGGGATATTTTGAAACATGGCCTGAATTTCAGACGATTGTAAAAAACAAACCTGTATTCTTCTGTACAACTGCAACAGAACGAAAAAATTATGACACAAGTGCTTCAGTCATTAGAAAAGAGCTTAAAATTCCATCAGATGCTACAATGTTGCTATATCTTGGAAGATTTGTCAATGTTAGAGGGTATGACATACTTATAGAAGCCGCAAAAAAAATATTATCAAAAAATAAAAATATATATTTTGTGGTAGTGGGTGAATCTACTCGTGCGCCAATAACTTCACCAAACTGGATTCAACTCCCTTTTACTAAAAAACCTGGAAACTATATAAATGCGGCTGATGCTGTTTTATGCCCTAATAGAGGTTCGTTGTTTGATCTTTCTATGATTGAGTCTTTATCATTAGGCAAAGTTATTATTTGCAATTACGTTGGTGGTTATAAATGGCTTAAAGAAAAAATTTCTGGTGTATTTTATGCTGAAAGAAATAATGTCGACTCTTTTATCAACGCAATAACAGAATTTTGTAATACTGACAAAAACAGACGAATTGTTTTATCTAATGAAAATCGTAATTTCTATGAATCTTATTTATCTTTAAAGAATTTTCAAGAAAATTATTGTAGTACAATAGATAATATATATAACTATTTTGAAATATCAGATAAGTATTGTTCATTATCATATTGTGACAAAATTACAAGTTATCCTGTTGCTAACATTTCATCAGTTAGCTTAGTAAATGCTGCAACTGTTTCACAAGTAAAACAGCACTCTACAAACAATATTGAAGTCGATAAAAATTTACCTAAACTTTCCGACCAAAAAGTAAGTTCAAAAATTATATCACCAACTAGAAGAAAACTGAGAAAATTGGTAAAAAACCCGAAATTATATTTTAAAGATTTAGTTCTTAAGAGGTTGAAATAATATGCCCAAAATTGCTGTTATTATTCCTGTCTTCAATAAAGAAAAATATATTGAAAGGTGCTTAAATTCTATTATAAATCAGAAATATAATTCCTTACTAATCATATTAATTAATGATGGGAGTGTAGATAATACAATTAAACAAATCTCAAAATACAAATATTATGACAATATGGTTTTAATTAGCCAAGAAAATAGGGGACAAGGCGCCGCAAGAAACATGGGTATTAATTTTCTAAATTATATTCAATTGAATAATAAATTACCAACCAAAGGGCAGCTAGAGAATTTTAGTCAAAAGAAAATTAATATGTTAACATTAAATGCTGGTGTATTTAATTTTAAGTCTGTTAATTATGTTGTATACTTAGATGCTGACGATAGATGGAATAAAAATTTTATTACTTCTATCTTTAGCAAATACAATGATGCAGATCTTTATTGGTATCATTTGTCTTTTCTTCACAAATTAAAATTTAATAATCAAGATATAGTCTCTAATTCCCAATTATTAGCACGACTAAAAGATTACAATGTAGAATACATATTTTTTTCCTGTGGGGGTAATTAAATTTGAAATTGCATCTAAATTAAAGTTCCTTGAAGGTGTTATGCATGAGGATTGGTTATATGCTCTTCAACTCTTCGAATTGTGTTCAAGAGTAGTATGTGTAACTGATCCAGTTTATTTGTATGATTCTACATCTGAGAGCGTTACTAGAACAGCTACAATTTCTAAAAATCCTTATAGTTTTCTTGCTAATATTTCTGATAAATTTAGCGATACCAAAACCCTTCTAAATTACTATAATTGCTACAGCGCAGTAGTTGTCAATTACCTCTGCTTAGAGCAGTTACGACATATTGACAAGGTTTTTGATATAAACTTGTTCGAACATCTAAGTCCTAAGCTTTTAGAGATTTCTGCGGTAAAATATAATTACATTAAGGAATTATGTATAGATCCATTGAATGCAAAAAGCATATTTGAAAAAACAGCAAATTTTAAACTTAAGATGAACATGTATAATAACGATCAGTAAGCTTAGATTGACTTATAAACTCCCCATGATAATGAATAACATTTGTCTCAGTTAAAGGTATATAAGGGGGGGGGGAGCCCCCCCCCCCCCTTTTTTTTAAAAGGTTAATTTAGATCTTATTCTGATTTAACTAGTTACATTCATCAATTTGTATAATTTTAACATATAACTTCTCTGTCTAAAATCTGATTATTGTAAAATTTGCGATATAATGCAATTGTGTAAAATTTAATTGACTAATATAAACAATTAAATAAAAGATTCCCCATAAACTGTACTAATGGTGATTTACTTTAAGCTCATTATATCATATTCACTATCTCCCTAATCTTACCAAATAATTACATAAATCCTTTGTTAACAACAGATTCTTCTTTGCTCTATTATTGTGACATTATTAATAAAATCCATAAAAAAAATACTATAAATATATTATTTTAACTGTACATATATGATATAATATGTACAGTTATATCTTAATTAATAGATAATATTTTGAGGGTTTTAGTTATGTCTATACCTGAGAATATAAGAGCCGTCCCAAGACCTACAAATACTGTCGTAGTTCTATCTGGAACTGGCAGATATAGGTACGCTGTTCGTCAAAGATCTGGTACTAAGTATGATGCCAAAGGAAAGGCCCAGCCTATCAATGGAGCTATTATTGGTCATATTATTGATGGTCGTTATGTTGCCAAAGAGACTAAAATTGTATCTCAGGGAGTAATGCCAGATAAATTGTCTTATGGAGCCAGTGCTCTTGCTTTCTCGGTAGTCGGCGATATAAAAGACGATTTGAGGGCCGTGTATGAGTGCGGGGATGTGGATACAATTCTCGCTATGGCCTTGCTAAGGGTAATAAGACCTAGAGTTACAAATACAAGATTGAAGTCCGCCTATGAGCATTGTTTTATTTCAAAATTTATACCTTATGTGGGCCTTAGCAAGAATACAGTAGCAAAGTTCATCTACCACCTTGGCTCAAATTCTCAATTGATGCATGATTTTTATGCAAGACGTATAGACAGACTCCTGCCTTCTTGTCATATTGCTATAGATGGAACTCTTAAGCAGAATACAAGTATAGTTAACGATTTGTCTAATTTTTCAAGGAAGGCTCGTGTCAAAGGTTGCAGAGATGTCTCTATTATCTATGCTTATGTAATAGAAACCATGGAGCCATTATGCTCTATGATTTTACCTGGAAACATTATAGATGCCTCTGCTTATAGAGCCTTTATTAGGAACAATAATATAGAAAAAGGAATTATAGTAACCGACAAAGGCTTTCCACCAAATAAAATTAGACAGGAGCTCGCTGAGCACAAAGATCTTCACTATATAACCCCAATAAGGCGCAATGATGTACGAATCAGTGAGTATTCTCTTTTAGAGTTTGACAGTGCCATCAGATATGAGTGTTGAATATTGTGCAAGAAGATCCGAAGAGTCGGAACATGAACTTGTATTTCAGTGCTCTATTTGCACCTAAACCTGCGGTCAATTTTTAGCTCCCCTCGATTTGAAGTTTTGTTTCAAATCAAAGTAACAAAAACTAACATTTCCTCCCTGTCATTCTTACATTGGCATCTTTGGTATCTTAGAGTCTCCAATTTTTAAAGGAGGCTTTATGCCAAGGATAAATTACATTGCAAAACATAAAAAGAAAATTGGTAGTGGAGGACAAATGGATCCAGATACCTTAAAGCGGGCTTTAATTAAAGCCCTGACTATGACGGCAGCACAGCTGGAGCATGAGGGGTTTTCTCATGGCACGGCACAGCGTCTGCGTCGTAAAGTTGCTGAGCTCAAGTTAACCCGAGAGTCTATTGGAGGTATGACCAGTAAAGAGCTTCATAAACTCTACTATAAAAAGACAAGGCCTGTACAAAGCAACAATAAAATTATGCCTGATATAGATTACCTACAAGACAAATATATCAAGTCGCATCTTGAGGCAAAGACACCGTCACAAAAGAAACTGGCTTTAACCAGGAAGTCAGTGATTGAGCTTTATTACTTCAATGATCCAAAAAATAAAGAGTTCGTTGATAGTGGAGAGAGTAGCTTCTTGTCTTTATCTCGTGTATGCCATATATGGCGGGAGCATGAAAAACAGATTAAGAGGCCTGTTTATATGAAAGAGCATGAAATGGCTGGTGAGGCTGAGTATGACTTTACAGGAGTTAGATTGCCCTATGTGGTTAACGGCGCCACCCACTATGCCACATTTATCGTGGCTGTACTTACTGGATCGCGCTATATCTTTGTCAAAGCTATTGCCAATCAGTCTCAACCTGTGGTGTGTGATGCCATAGCTGACAGCTTTAGATATTTTGGTGGCTGTCCCCATGTCATACGCATTGATAATTTCAAAGCAGCTGTTAAGAAGGCTGCTCGTTATCAGGGTCAGCTTACAGATGAGATGATTAATTTTAAAGAGTTTTTTAATATAGGGGTCTTTACCTGTCGCAGCGGACGGCCTAAAGACAAGGGCGCTGTCGAAGCTGCTGTAAAGTATGTTACCCGTTATGCTCTGTCTATTGCCAACAACCACGTAAAAGACGGCAATCCTTTCAGTTCATTAGATGAGATAAACTCTTTTATCGCGCCTCATATTGCCAGGATGAATGAATGCAAGGTAAGGGGCATGAAGAGCTCAAGAAAGGAGCTTTTTGATATTGAAAAAGGTTTATTGCAACAGCCTGCCTCATGGGATTACAGGTTCTTTGAAAGCTTCATTATAACAGTGTCTGAGACTGCCCGCTTTACTTTTGAAGATCATACATACGCAATACCATCTAAATGGATTGGACAGAAAGTCACAGTGCATACCACTAATCAGACAGTTAGTTTTTTAAGCCTTGATACTGTTATTGTAAGTTATAAAAGAATGGATGGCGTAAAAGGCCTGTCAGCCATCCATGGTGTTATTGAAAAACAACACCTTATATATGACATCTTTAGCATAAAAAATCAAGAAGATTTACTGTTGGAGTGGGCAGAAGCTATTGGGGAGCATGTTAAAAGCTGGTGTGATTTCCAGCTCACGCACTGCAAATATGGATATGCTGACAAAATAAGATATATACACAAATTCCTGACCATTGTTAAAGCCAATAAAGCTCACTACAGCATCTTTGATCGCTGCGTCAAAGAGCATATGTACAAAGGCTTTGACAGTATCATATGTTCTGAGCTTATAAAGATATGGGAGAGATATGAAAAGCCTGCCATATACAATTATGATGACGTCTACAATGACAAGACCTATATGGCCCTTGGTGAAGCTGTCATCTTAGGACATTGCGATCTCATGCTCTGGCCATTGCCTCAAAAAGAAATCACATCACAAACCTCATCTACGCAGGGTTCTGAGAACCAATCTAGGCCTAAAGAATTTTTAAACGGCCATGCTGTATACGATGAGCGCTTTGCTTATATAAAAAATCAACTTAGCTAGGAGTTAATTATGTCACTTACAAATATTCAATCTTTATTACGTGAGCTGGATATGAGGGGAGCTTTAGAGCAGTTTAATGCATATGTAAACAACCCTCAGGAGCTGGAGGCCACCAGCATTGATACCATTTTGACCAATATGCTCACAGCTGAGCAGAATACAAGAAATAAAAGACGTCAGGAGTCTTTAATTAAAGCTTCTAGACTGCCGGTAAAGGCAGAGCTTTGCATGATATTAAAAGATCTAGAACGCAGTGACCCTACATTTATCAATAAGATAGATAGCTTAAGCTCTCTTGAGTTTGTAGAAAAGTGCTACAACCTGACCATATACGGTAAAGCTGGATCTGGTAAAACCTTTATTGCTTCAGCTTTAGGGAGACGCAACTGCTGTCTTGGCAACTCAACTTTATACTACTCAACCAAAGACATTATAGCCAACCTGCACATGAATTTAGGCTCTGCAAGCTACGCCACCAAGTTAAAAGTTATAACAGGTAAAAGCATGCTTATCCTGGACGACTTCTGCCTCACCCCATATGATGCTGACGAGAAAAGCATTTTATTTGACATTCTGGACAAGCGCTATGGCAAAAAGAGCACAGTGATTCTCTCTCAAAAATCCCCAGATGCCTGGATTGATATTTTAAAAGGAGGTATTGATGGTGATTCACTGTCAGAATCTATTGTTGAGCGATGCTCTAACAATAATTACACACTTATTGTACCAGGCACTTCCCGCCGTACTTCTGTTGATGAAGATTAAATCAAAAGAGCATGCTCTTTTAAAACCTGGAGAATAATTATTATGACAACATCTAAATCAGATAAAAAAGCTTTTCGTGACGATCTGACCAAAGAGAAATTTGATGAGGCTGTATCTACCCTTAATAAGCAAGGTAAAAAACTGACTATACGTGCTATTAAAGAGCTTGTCGGAGGCGCTAATGAAACCATATCAGCATTTATGCGTCAGTACAATAAAACCATTATGGAGGCCAGTTTTAATGAAACTATGCCAGAAAGCTTCCAGCAGGACATGCAAAGGGTGGCATTAAACCTGTTTGAGTCTTTTAGAGATAAGATCAATGCCGACAGAACCCGACTGCAAAATGAGTATGATGCAAAGCATAAGGAAATAGGTGAGCTTATGTCAGAGGCACAAAAGGAGCTGCATCTAGCTCAGGAGAAGCTAAAAGAGCAAGATGCTCAAATTGCTAAAAAGGATGAAAGGATAAAAGAGCTTGAGTCTCTTTTAGCGGAGCAAACCAAGACCAACGCACATTTAACCAAGCGGCTGGAGCAGCAAAGCGATGACAAGCAGCAGGCTATACTGGAGGCTATAGCCAGGCTTGGTAAATAAAACTGGGTAAAGTAGACAAGGGCTGGCTTAAAAGCTGGCCTTTTTTGTTGAGTATCCACTTGATTATAATCAAAAAATTACAATTAAAGGAACATTTAAAGGTACAAGTTAAAAGAACATGTTCTTTTAATTAAAGGAGCATGTTCTTTTAATTAAAGGAGCATGTTCTTTTTAGACAAAAGGAGCGTGTTCCTTTAATTTACATATTATGTGACATATGACGCCAATATGTTAGATATCTCTCAAAAACAATACAAGTTATGGTGCTTTTAAAGATCTTCTAAAAAAATATTTCAAGATCTTCTAGCGTAGCACAGCCAGATCTTTATGGACAATATTTCCTTATGTATCAATATGTTGTTATTGAAATTTGTTTTGCTACACTAGCTAGATTTAAGCCTCATGGGTTCAAAGTAACGGGAATTTCTACAAAAATAAGGTATTGACAAATTAAAAATGATGATGAAATAATAAAAAAGTAAGCCAAAAGGGATGAGATTTTGTCTTTTTGTGAGCTAAAAATACCCCAGAAGGTCATATTAAAAATTACCACTCCACGGATCTTCTAACACAAGATCGTCAGATCTTCTTCGCAATATTCAACAATGAGGACAAAGCAGTAGTTTGCAGGAAAGTTGTAACAAAAGACGGTCTTTATCTGTATTCTTTCAGAGATATATCAGGCTATGCAAAAGAAAATACAAACTACATAATGAGAACGATAAAAAACAACTCATTTGACGCTCAGGAGTATAAATCTAGAGAAGAAAAGTCCGGATTGATTGTTTTTGAGTCAGATTTAGATCTAGAACCATCTTCTGTATATAAGACATTCAAGGAGCGATGGCTTCTTGAGCTTATGTTTAATCGCTATAAAAATGAAGAGTACTTTGATGAGACAAGAGTTCACAATGACTTTTCTGTGCAGGGTCTTGAGTTTATAAACTTCATATCAACCTTGATTACATCAAGGATTCTAAACAAGCTTGAGGAAAATAATGTACTAAACGGCATAACATATGGAGAGCTTATGGAAGATCTCAATGCCGTATGGAGAAGAACTGATCCACCTATTGAAGGCATACCTGATTTAGATGATGGATACTGGGAAGTGGGGGTTAAATCGAGCTTTGAGGCATTAATTAAACTTGGACTTTGTACCAATAAGCAGGCACCTGAAAAACTTAGAAAAGCTAAAGCTGGTCGACCTCATAAAGAGAAAAAAGAAGTGGACTCGCAAGGAGTTACATCTGAGCCCAAACCAAGAGGAAGACCAAAGAAAAAGCCTGAATTTATTGGACCCAAAAGAAAACCTGGCAGACCTAAAATTGAAAAAACTGACAAGATTAAAAGACCGGTTGGCAGGCCCAAAAAGAGTTCATAGACACTTAAATATGCTATTATTTAAACGGCTTCTTGAGTGGAACAACTTTCCTTTATGATAGCGTCAAATATTGAAGCCGTTTAATAGTACAGATTTTTGGGAAACTTTTAATTAAAATCAATTTTAAAGCAGAAAAGATCATAATTATATACATTAATCTGACGCAATCTCAATCATTCCAATATTATTACTATAATAGAATTGTACATTTGTATTTCCTAAAGCTACAGCCTCCTGCTTTTGTGTGATTGGAAAAAATTTAATTTTTTCCAATGAAGAAATCTCTTTGTTTAAATCAATTGAAAGACACAAATGATACGGTCCAGGTCCATTTCGCTTCAGGTAAGAATAGACTATAGATTTATTTGATGATGGTTCAATCAATTCTATAACTTGGTTAATATTTGAAATAAAGAGAATATTAATTTCTCTTATAGGATCATATGTTCTTTCTGATATCTCATTATAACCAATTAGTTTAAAAAATGAGACTGCTTGAGAAATTGAAGGTACGACCCATCCTATATGACTTTTTAACTCTTCTTTCATAAATCACCAATAAAAAATATGAACTTATTTTTTCTCTAAGTTTTAATCAAAAAATGTTATAAATTTATATATCTTTTATTTAAATTTTGTTTGCAAGTATACATTGCAGTTGTTCTTTAAAACTTTACTTTAAGTCATTGTAAGCCTTATTAGCCTAGACTCTTATAGATATGTCGCTATTTTGCTCATAAAAAGAACAGTTCAGTATGGTTTTTGAGGCTTTGAGGAATTGGATCGAAATTTTTAGAAAATCATCTTATTCAGATGGACTTTTTATTACGCTGTGACACAGAATACGGCTAGATATTCGTACACATTAAATTCCGATAAATAATGATATATTCTTTTGTATATCAATAACTTACAGTTATAGATTTTGCCAAGAGCCTAGGTTAGAACCTGCCCATTGTAGCTTAATATATTCATTCTAATCTTATTTAGATCAGCGTGGTTGGAGATACTATTCTCATTGTAACATTTCAGCTGATTCTGATTGAATAATTGGTCACTCTGAGTATTATGAGCCTGCTCTATAAACCAGTAGTCTCTAATATATGACATACCTGCAATAGTTTTTATTTCCTTTAATAAACTCTTTATCTATAAGCCTGTGTGCAGTATTTACCGTTCTTTGAATTACCATATAGCCCTTTTCCGGTATACCTGGTACTAGAAGCTTTAGAGCAATGTAGTTCTTCCTATAGAAATTGACAATATTACCGGAAGCAGTATCAAGCAATATGTCGTGGTCAAACTTAGCCGTTCAACTAAAAGACAGGCTTTATTTTCCTGCTTACGAATCATGTTTGGCTGCATAGCGCAAGAGGCCTTCATCCTTTCAATGTCAGGAAGAAGTACACTATCATAATAAGCTTGTTTGTGCGGTTCATAGTCCTTAGCCCATATAAAAGCTATAGGCTCGCATTTAGCTAGGCATGAACAAGTTATCTATTGGCTTGAACTCTATACTACTCATTACAACTCTGAAAGAAGGTTAAAGATTAAGTGTCTATTAATTCTCGAGAAAAATGACAATACATAATATTAAAATATGGCCAGTGTATAAGTATTTTTAAAGAAATTTGATCGAAGAGATCCTCGCGTCACACTTTTCTCAAGTATAACAATAACTTATAGTAAATTTTTAAAGAACAACTGTTGGGGTGTTCCCGCAGTTACAAAATCTAAAAAGAAGACTTTTTAATGCTACTAATATCGTCTAATGTAGTTAAGTGTTTTTTCTATTCTTAAAAATAGACGTGTAAAAAAATCTTTTATCTTTTTGCCCTGCAAAAATAGACGATATATTATTTATGTTTCTATTGAGAAACAATTCAAGAAAATCAATTTCTTGATCTATAGACAAAATAGAGGCGCTTCTCTTAAAGTACAAATACACCTCTTTATTAATTACATCATAATTATTTCTTTTAAAGATATCTATTAAACATTCTTCACTTTTTTCTGACAATAATTTCTTGTTTAAACAGAATGTAGACTGAATGTTGTTTACTTTATTAGAAGTTGAAACCAATGTTATATCTAGGTAAATAAAGTCTTTTGGCAGTCCTTTTATTGTAAAAATTTTAACTTGTGTATTGTAGTTATCATCTAATTGTTCAATATACTGAAATAAGGAGTGGTGTTGCAAAAACTGAATCCAGTATTTAGGCGTTATAAGTTGATTCCACCTATCCAAGCGGTTAATAGAAGGAGATTTATTATCACATACATATCTAGATCCTCCTAGAGATACCCAATTTATATAATTATCAAGCCACTCTGGTGACATATATGATGTTATCTCGGAATTCCAGAACTTTTCAGGTCCTGTGGCGTGCAAGGCAACAGTTTGATTATTAGCATATTTTGGAAACACCTGTAAGCGTACGTCATTAGTAATTTTAATATTAAAATGAGCACAGGTCATGGCGAAACAAAACTCATCTATAGGAGCAACAAAAGCATCTGACTTTGCAAACATATTTGCGAAGGTTATATATTGATCTCTAAACTCACTAAATTGAGATAATCTATTTGTAAATATAGATAGACCAACATTATACGCTTTGTATTTTCTTGTAAATTTATAATCAAAATTGCGTTCTATAAGATCTATTGCGCCAAGGTAAGTTTTATGAATCCTTTTAGTACTAGCTCTCAATATGGCATATTGTGAATCGTCTAAACAATTCTCTATGGACGTATTAAATACAGTATCATCATCAATTTTTATAAGAAATGTATATTGATCTAGTAATGAGAATAGAAACTGCCATGACAATATATTTATTGGCAATTTCATAGTTGGTTTATCTGAATCTTTGGCAGTAAAAAGAGAGAAATCTAAATTAGAATAAATTGTATCTTTATCTTTAGAGGTATAGAGAAATTTAACATTTGGGCAAATCTTTTTTATTGCTGCAATATCTGTTTCTGGTGGAGTATTAATATTATTTTTGTCCAAAGACTGCATATCTTCAATATGAACATATGCATCAAAATCTAAGTCTTTATGAACTTTGCAAAATGAATTTAAACTAGTTCCTAGAGCAAATAGTCGACCCGGTGTAGCAGAATAGAAAATACAAATTTTTTTCATAATTTAATCCTAAAAATGGATTGGCAGTATATATTAAGATGTATAATTTTTTTAAATCAAATTGTGGATTTAAAGCATTCAGGTAATATAAGTATGTTTTATACACATACTTATATTAAATACTTACCTGCTTTAATATTCTAATTACACAATTTAAACTAATTTTTATTTTACTGTTAGACCTAAAAAGTTGTTTGATATATGTTTTCTATTTTTATCATTCTCACTTATAGAGGTAACTTCTAAAGGCCACTTATAATTTACTTTTGGATCAAACGGATTAATGCCATCATCTGCCTCTGGGGTATAGATGTGATCTGTAAAGTAAATAATTTCACTATCATCCTCTAGGGTTTGAAAGCCATGAGCTATACCTTTGGGTAAAACTAAATATTTTGAGTTTTTATCATTAAGCTCTATAGCAAATGTCTGTAAAAAAGTGCTAGATCCCTGCCTTAAGTCCAAGGCTACGTCTATAATTGCTCCTTTGGTGCATCTGACTACTTTTGTCTCTGCATATGGTGGATGCTGAAAATGAAATCCTCTAATTGTTCCTTTTTTTGCTGTATATGAGTGATTAACTTGGCAAATTGTCTTTGATACACCTAATTCTGAAAAGTCTTGGGCACAGAAAAACCTTTCGTAATAACCTCTATCGTCTTTAAAAGGCTTTGGGGTTACAATGTAGACTCCGTCAATACAAGTTTTCTCAAAATCAAATCTGTTCATAATTAGTTTTCCTCAACAAGCTTGTTATCATGGAACCAGGCATACATCTCGTCACAAGCTTCTTCATATGATTGTGTGCATTTAAACCCAGTGTCATTATATAATTCTGGCGGCATAAAAGTTTCCTTCGATAGCTTGAGATCACTGTACTTTTTAGCTCCGAATTCATGAGGGTGCCCCTTTGAATATCTATTTATCATAATTTCAAGATACTCCTTAAGAGCCCTTGGCTGCCCAGACCCAATCCAATACTCAGCATTGTCTTTGCCTTTAAGGCCAATAGACTCAAATCCCTTTACACAATCAGAAATAGATATTACATCAAATGTTTGCTCGCCTGAAGTAAACTCTAGTTTTTCTCCGTTGACAATCATTTTCATAGTTTGTCTCAGTAACGAGTCTCTAGCATCGTTTGGCCCAAGCACATGAGATTTACATACTAATATAAGTTTAGTCTTTAAGTCCTTTTGCAGTGCCTTTAACGTAAATCGGGTTATCTGTTTAGCAACAGCATATACAACATGTCTGTTATATTCGTTATTTACATGATGGTCTAATTTTAGGTATGCGTCGCCAAAGGCCTCTTCCATTGTTCCTACATGAACAAACTTATCACATCCAAGTTTGTTGGCAACTTTATAGGCATTAACACTCTGAATTACGTTTTTCATTTGTCCTGAAACACTTAAATCAGATAGTCCTTTATGTCCACTCCAAGCAAAGTGATAAAATACGCATTCATCTGTACTATCAAAACCAAATTGATCTTTAAAATTAAATAAAGCCTCAATATTTTCCATTTCCAATTTGATATATTTCAGATTTTCGTGCTTCTGCATGCGCAATGGATCGATTAGTGAAAAATCGACACGTCCCAATGCTACAACTTTATAGTTATTAGCAAGCAAGTATCTTACAAGTCTTGATCCTATGAATCCTGTAGCTCCTGTTATAATTGCACTTTTCATTTTAAGACTATCTCCTTTGCTATTTGGGTAAAGTTCTTTGTGAATTTGAAATTAGTATCTTTATAAAGTAGTGCCGGATCGTACTCTTGCAAAAGTTGCTTACTAAAATCTGTAGACTGTAAGTTCAAAGAATTAAGATCTTTATTATCTTTTATTGCTACAAATCTTGTAAATAAATTACTGATAGTATCAACATCACCGCAACCAAGATAGTAATTAGCTTTATTTTTTCCTTTAAGACCTAGGTGGTAATAAGCCTCAGCCAGTTCATCTATAGATATGATTTCCATAGGGTTATTGTTAACAATTTCTGGTATTGGTTCATTATTCATCAATTTTTTTAATGTATTTGGAATAAAACCTACACCTTCAAGATTTGTGTTAATAACAGCAGAGAAGCGAGTATGTATATAATCTATTTTATTTAAATAGCTTATAAGTAGGTTCATATCCCGTGCTGCAAGTTTAGCACTCATGTAGTTTATGTCATGCTCAGGGCAGGCTTTTGTTTTCCATTCACTTTTAAGATAGTTTTCAAAAATTGCCTCATCTTGTGTTCCTGTGTAAATGAACTTTGTGCAGCCAAGTTTTGCAGCAAGAACAATGGCATCGGAAACATATGTAACATTATCCATCTGTTCTTGTAGTGTTCCATCTCTTAGACGCTCATTTCCTTTCCATGCTGTATAGTAGAAAGCACAGTCATGTCCTTTAACGAAATTAACCAATAGCGTATTTCCATCAATCATAGAAAGATCTTTTGCATCTACAATAGCTTGTCTAAAAATGGGACTGTCAATGCAATCTAATCTGTCATTATGTCTTGACAGTGCTAGTGTTTCAACATTGTGACTTAACAGTGCGTTGACAATTGCACTACCAAGATTGCCATTGGCGCCAAACACAATTGCTCTATCCATTATTTATAACTCCTTGACTAATTAAGAAATCAGCTGTTTTTCTGATACCTTCTACAAATTCTGTTCTTTTAAGATTAGCAACATTTGAGATAAATTCGAGTTTATATGGTAGTTTAGATAAGTCCAGACTCTCGCCACCTGTTGAGCCAAACGTTCTAAATTCATCAGTATCTTTGTTAAAGACTGCACACATTTGATGAATAAAAGATTTTAGAGGTATATATTTTCCTGAGCCAATAATGTACTGACCATTAAATTCATCTTCTTTAAGAGTTATTAAGTCTAATATTGCGTCATCTATATATACAAAATCATATAATTGATTCCCTGAGGAAAATGATAAATGTTCATTATTTAAAAGCTTTTTTATACTTGAACATATAAATTTATCACTTATTTCACCAGGGCCATAGATGCTTGATATAAATCCACTTGAATAGGATATATTTCTCTCCTGACAATAATATCGAGTGAGTGTATCTGCATATATCTTGCTTGCACCATAGCAAGTGATTAATGGAAGTTTTTCTTTTTTACCAAATGAAAATATAAACTCCAACTCAGAGACTGATCCTACAAATACAATTTTTCTGACTTTATATGCGCGTAACGCATTTAACAAATTTACAACGCTCTGTACATTGTTAAATTGGATGTCAATTGAATTGCGTTGAGACTGCACAGCAACGCCGCTCCAACCTAAAATATATACAACATCAATTTCATGGCTATTTATATTAGCATCAAAACAATCACGTAAGCTGTTTAAATCTAAGCAGTCACTGTGACTTGCATTAATAATTTGATAGTCATTTTGCAATGATTGGCACAGAGCTGAACCGACAAAACCCTTAGCTCCTGTTATTAAAGCAGTTTTTATCATAATCCCTCTTATTTATAATCTGTAGTGCAGCATCAAAGCCACTTTTTATACTTTGATCAGACCATAAGTAGTCCCATAATCCAAAACGTCCAGCAAGATATATATTATTATTTTTAGCTACATTAATAATTTCTTCTCTGGCCTTATATATGCCGTGATCAAATAATACATTTGCATATTTTTCAAATTTGATATCACAAAACAGCATATTTTCATTAGACAGATCAATGGACTGTAAAACTTTATTTATTGAAGATTGTAAAGTGTCCTGAGGTGCTTCTATCTCTTTTCCGTCAAGCGTATAAAATTCAAGCTGCATAGAGTAGCAACCATCAGGTACATTGTTTGTGCTTTTTAAATGTGGATAGTATGCTCTTGCAAACAAGATATCTTTGTCATAAATGTAAAAGAAAATACCTTTGTTATTAGGCTTTTTATTCAACCCTAGAGAAACCATGTAACCGCTTGTGTGGTGCAACTGATCGCATTTACTCTTTAATGTATCTTCATTTATGAATTTATGAAATTCTTTTAAAGGGGCTGTATATACAATAGAGTCGAATTTGATATCTTTTTGTGTTGTTTTAGCGACTTTATTAGTCACATCAATATAAATAAGTTCGGTATCAAGCTCTAATTTATAACAGCCATCTAGTTCATTTAAAAAAGAACCATATCCACCAAACTCTGGGTATCTTTGAGTTTTATGATAATACTTTACACGTTCATTTTTTGAAAAAATGGATTGTATATAATCAATGAATGATATATTACTCATTCGTGGTCCAATCCACTTTGTTTCCATGTTTTTGGGATCTGCACACCAGTATTTTTGGGTATACAAAACAGGGAAGTCGTCAGCAAATTTCTTACCATAAGATGCGCATAGCCAATCATAATAATTGACTATATTGGATCTTTTTCGTGTTATATATGAAGTAAGATACAATAGCCCTTTAGCAACTCCAAGAGAGTTCAAATTATTTTGAACTGGGTGCATTATGTATTTACTCTTGAAGTAATTATATACACTAGGCTTAAACTCTCTCACTTTTCCTTTACAGGATTTATTGAATAAAGAAATTACTTCTTTATCCTGAGTAAAGCTAAAGTGTACAAAACGGTCAAAATTAAAGCCATCAATGTTAAAAGAAGAGCAGAGCCCTCCCTTATATCCTCTTTTATCTATAACAGTTACATCAAAGCCGTTTTCTGATAGCCTTTTGGCACAGGCAAGCCCCGAAGGGCCTGCACCTACTACAAGAATATTTTTCATAATTAACAAAATCTAAAATCGTACATATATTTAAAAGATGAGTTCTTGTAAAACTCTTTTATATCTTCCCATGCAGTTGCTAAAATGCAGCAATCTACATCGGTTGTACCTGCTTTTAGATCTGATATATATGAAATATTATCAAGTTTGTATGTTTTCTGGAAAATATCATTTGCGACAGGATCGTATGCAAAAATATTTTTAAAGCCATTTTCTTGAAGATGCTTTATTAATAGTGCTGAACGACTATCACGAACATCATCACTGTTAGGTTTAAAGCTTAGTCCAAGAATAAGTATTTTGCTATCTTTTGGAACATCTCTTATAATTGATTTTGCTCTTGAAGTAACTATATTCTTGTTTACTTCAAGTACTCCTTGCAAAATTGGTGAACGATAACCACTGGCCTCTCCCTTCTTCAATAAAGCAAATGTATCTTTAGGTAAGCAGTATCCTCCAAATCCTAATCCTGGATATATATACGATGTTATGTTCGCAGGGTTACCTGAAAAGCGCTTATCCATTGAAAGAACGTTAAATGCCTGCTTGATATTTATATCTCCAACTGACTCAGCTAGTAGCGACATATCATTAGCATATGATATGAGAGTTGATAGTGTTGTATTACTTAAGTATTTTATAAACTCAGCAGTATTTAGTGTTGTAAAAATTATTGGAGCATTAAAAGGTTGATAAATTTCCTTTATGTCATCGTATTCCTCTGCATTGAGTGAACCGATAACTACTCTATCAGGCTCCATGAAGTCAGAATATGAATGTCCTTCTCGCAGGAACTCAGGATTGTTGCATAATCTTATGTCACCATTTTTACCAACTGTTAAGCCAAGGCTTTCAAGGTGTGGCTTAAAAACAGTCATAGAGCTAGATGGAGGCACTGTTGATTTAATTATAACAACAGGGTTTTTATGCATTTGCTTAAGACAAGATGCAACATCTGAAAGTGCTTTGATAATATAGCTTAAGTCAGCACTACCGTCATCTCCCATAGGGGTGCCCATGCACAGAAAAACAACGTCACTATCGGCAAGACAAGATATAATATCGTCACAAATAACTAAATCATTTGAATTTAAAACATCTACAAGGGCAGTGTCTAGACCTTCTTCAATAAAAGGAGTTTGTCCCCCCTTTATAATCTCTCTTTTTTCTTGAATAACATCGAAACCTTTTGTTTTGATTCCATGTTTTGCAAATCCAACAGCTGTAGTTAGCCCAACAAAACCAAGGCCTAAAACTGAAACATTTACCATTATTATTTCTCCATACCTTGCTCAATTAATAAAAATTTAAGGAAACGAGAAACACCTTCATCTACATGAATTTTAGGGTTGTAATCTAATTTTTCCTTTGCCTTATTTATTTTTGGACAACGTCTCTGAGGGTTATGTGTCAGATAATCCTTGTCCTGTGATGTTTGTTTTACAACATTAATGTCTGTGCCATTGAGATCTTTTATTGATTTTTTGTAGATTTCTGCAAGCTCAGATACACTAATTTCAGGCTTATCAATACCAATGTTAAAATAATCATACTTTCCAGATGCTAAAACTTTTAAATAACCAGTTACAGCATCTGAAACATAACAGAAGGTTCTTTTTGGTGTACCATCAGATAGAATTGTGATGTCTTGATTGTTCAATGCACATTTAGCAAAATCTGCCGGAACGCGCAAATCGTTAATATCCATTCCTGGACCATAGTTGTTAAATGGTCTTGCAACAGTTATAGGCATGTTATATTTTTGAGCGTATAGCATGCAAATTGTCTCACCAAAGCGCTTAGATTCATCGTAACAGGCACGTGGACCGGTACATGAAACTAATCCTCTATATTCCTCATCAGTAGGAACCGCATCAGGGCTTGGATCTCCATATATTTCTGAGCTTGAAAAAAATAAAAGTCCTTTTAAATTTCTATCCCTATAAAAGTCAAGCAGCTTTCTTAGGCCAGTTATATTAGCGTCAATGGTTTCAATTGGATATTTTCTATAAAAAGTTGGACTTGCTATAGATGCCATGTGAATGACAACATCGACATTGGCAGCCTCAGCGACTTGTTCAAAACTGTCGCTAATTACATCGAACTTCTTTAGCTCTAAAATATCAAAATCATTATTTAACTTTTCAATCCAGGAAGGAGTTCTTAACATAAAATTATCTAATGCAATAATTTTTTTAATATTAAGCTCTTTGGCTTTCAAACAGAAAAAATGTAAAAAGGTGTAACCTAAAAAGCCTGCTGCACCTGTTATCATTATGCTTGAGTTTGAAAAAAATGCTTTCTGATCTTGGTTAAGATCATTGAACATACGTCTTGTATCTTCAACTATTATTTGATTGTAGCTCATAGTTTATTCCTTATTTCCAAATTTTCCATGGGGCTTTACCACTTGCCCACATTTTGTTGAGCTCATGGTTGTCTCTTAAAGTATCCATAGGTTTCCAAAAACCAGTATGCTTATAAGCAGCAAGTTGCTTATCTTTGACTAGATCCAACAGAGGATCTTCCTCCAACATAACGTTTCTATCAGGGATATAATCAAAGACATTTTTGTTAAAAACAAAAAAGCCTCCATTAACCCAACCACCGTCACCTGCCTGCTTTTCTATAAAGTGATTAACATTATCAGAGTCATCAAGTGAGAGAGTGCCAAATCTTCCCATTGGCTGCACGGCCGTAAGAGTTGCGGTTTTTTTACTTTTTCTGTGAAATTCTAACAGTGATTTAATATTAACATCTGAGACACCATCTCCATATGTCACCATAAATTCATCATCTGAGTCATTAAGAATATAATCTTTTGCCATCTTAATTCTAGATCCGGTAAGGGTCTCAACTCCAGTATTTAAAATGGTTACCTTCCAGTCTTCACTCTGATTTTTTATTATATTGATTTCATTTGATTCAAGGTTAATTTGAATATCGGCATTATTGATATAAAAGTTTGTAAAATAACTTTTAATCATATTTGCTTTGTAGCCACACAATAAAATAAAATCATTATATCCATAGTGACTATATATTTTCATTATATGCCATAATATAGGATAATCACCAACCTCTACCATAGGTTTAGGTTTTGATACTGTTTCTTCACTTAGTCTTGTACCAAGTCCACCTGCTAAAATAACTGTTTTCATAATAACTCCATATTAGAAAAGTTTTAAAAAAGTTCATGTAATAACAATATAAATAAAATTATTTATTACTTATTTTTACATATGGTTATTTACCTCTGAACTTTTTAGAATTTGTTGAATTTTTTCAGATATTTCTTGTTGTAAAGGTTGAATTTTTCTATCTATTAAAATATCAACACTTTCTTGATAGTACGAATTCGAATCTGGATAATCTGAGTTATCAAGATTTATTATTATTTTGTCTATATTAAAATCCGGAAATTTTAAATTTATACATTTTAATGAGTATAATGTAAGATTATAGTTTGAATTAAGAATTAGACCTCTTTGATAAAAGTATAAAAATTTTGTTATATATGGTTCAAGTGGATCATATGCATAAGAGATCCCTTTAATCTTTATTATTTTATAAATATCATTAATAAAATTTTTATATAGTATATGGAAGAAAGCTTTATAATACTCCAATTCTAAACGGTTCCAAATTTTGTTTATTTTACTATTAATAAAATAGCGAATTGGATTTGTTGATTGCAAATATGAAGCATTTCTTTCCATAGTATCAATAATTTTATTATTCACTATCTGTGTTGATTCAAGGCTTGAGGCTGTAAGTTCGTGAATAAATTTAAATCCTTTGGAAGTTGCAAAGTAATTTGGGATGCAGTGTAAATTATAACGAGTAAATTGCCCTACATCTATGTTTTCATAAATAAGATCTTCCTTATTTATAATAATAAGTTTGTTATCTAAATAAGTATAGTAGACTCCTTTTTTAAACCCAAACAGTTTAAAAAAACGTATTGTAAACAATTTATAAGACCAAAATGACTTAGAAAGTTTTTTAATACCAAATACACTTACGATAGATAAAAATATAAAAATTATTGGATTTATTGAACGTGCAGTGCTGAGATTTCTTGTATAAATTAAATCTAAAAAATATGATAGTTTTAATAATAAAGCACTTTTAGGAACTGGAAAAAGTGGATTAATACTAATACCTGCTCGTTTTGTTGGTGATATTCCATTTTTCGCATCTATATATAATGTATTCTTTATCGCTAGAGAAAAATTTGTTGGTGAATTAGAGGTAAATCCATAAAATATGTTTCCATTTATTCTATCTTCATTCATATCTAGCGATTTTAAGAAGAGATCTATATCATTATATAGAATGAATAACTCTGAGCGTATCTTCTCTTTTGAATATAGGCGTACTAATGATTTATCTAAGATTTTGAAAATTCCACCAAGCTGATCTAAATTAAAGCCTTTATCTAGTGAAAATAGTTTTCTTTTTCCCAATTGAATAAATTTTTGCACTCTGTTTAGTTGAGTTGAAAAGCTTTTAATATTATATCTTTGCTGTGAATAGCCAAGAGAAAAATTTAATTGAATGTTTAATTTATCAACCAGATCTGATTCATATTTTGAGTCTGCAATGAAATTTATTCTATTTTTAATATAGTTTAGTAGGCAACTATTTTTAGAATATTTAGAGTATTCATAAAAATTGATTACTGTACGTTTAAGACTTCTATTTTTAGTATAGTTAATGAATGTATTGTAAAATAGTGAATCATCGCAATTTATATATATTTCATCTTCTCTACCATCAAGAAAAAGAGACATATTAAGATACTTAGTCACAATTTTATCACTACCATATTCATTTATATAATCATGTGAGATTTTTGAACATTCTTTATATTTTTCGTAGTGGAAGCTATTATGAATTTTGCATAACTGATCTAATTGGTGAAGCAAATTATTAAATTCAGTTGAAGTACATTTTTTACAAGCATGTATAAGCGTAGCAAGTCTTACTGCATAATTTAGCATGCCATCATCAATTAGTAGTTTTATAGATTCACATGCAATAGTTTCATCAACATGCAGCACGTGAGGATTTCTGTATGCATGCATATTATAATACTTTTGTGCAACTAACCTACCTATAAAATAAGGTGACAATTGATAAAATAAGTAAATGCCAATTTTTTCATTTCTTGTTAGTAAATTACCAGATATCAGTTGTTGTAGTATCTCATCAATTATGTTTCTAGCTAAAGTCCAGTTGTCTCTAAGACAATTTTTTTCTTTGATGGAGTAGTATTTATATAACAGGTGTACAAATTTATTTATCAAGTTATTTGTGTTGCTATGTATATGATTCACTGCAGAATAACTTAACTTACTATAAGGCATGAGTAAATTATCACCATGATCCAGTCGATTTTGTGGAATCTCATCCCACATATAACCAAACTGGATATTCAATACATCAACATAGAAAGAAGGAATAGGTAGCTTTTCAGTCTCAAAATCTACAAAAAGCATTTCATCAAAATACTCTCTTTTGTAAATATGAGTAATACTGTATCTTTGAATAACATATTCAGAGTTACTATGTCCCAATGAGTCTGTTAATTTTTCAAACTTTTTAAGTGTTCTTCCCTTAAGGAAAATCTTTTTCCAAATTATCTTGGCTGCTGATACTCTATTGTTCATAAAAAAACTTGTAGAATATCTGTCATGAGCAACCTCTATGCTTTCTGCTAGTTGGTTATAATAAGTATTTTGGTTTACAATATCCGATGGTAAATCATCCAATATAAAAATATCAATTATAGAGCCATATGATTTATCATAAGCAGTATTTAATTTTAAAATTACTTCACTGGCGTTATCACAGAACCTTGCGAAAGGCTGGCCATCTGATTTATGGTCAATAAAAGCAGATCTTAAAGAGTATTGATTTTTATAATTTGATGATGAAAATGCTTTTTCAAATTTTATATATTCACTTTTTAACATCACAATATCAGCATCATCATCCCATGGAATAAATCCTTTGTGCCTTACTGCACCAAGCAACGTTCCATACATCAAAAACCATTTGATATCATTTTGAAGACAAATAGTCTTGATTACTTTCAATAGACTTAGAATTTTTTGTTGTTGTAAATTCATGAAAACTCTTTACTGTAAATATTATTTATGACGAATTATTAATCGGCAAACTAACTTTAATTCATTTATTGAAAGTATTTAAGTTTCAATAGATCTAAATAAATGTAAGCGACTTTATACTATGCGATTGTATAATTTGGAGTAGATCAATGATGTACCCCAAATTGTTTTTTGTTCTACTGAAATGCCTTATATAAATCACCTACTGTAATGGCAGAATATACCTTATCTAGGTCAGCTACGACATTAAAATTAGATTGAATTGTTGTTAATGATGAAACTAAAGCCATTGAACTCCACCCTGGCAGTTCAGATAATGTAGTGTTTTCATCAAGCTTTATACTTTCATCATCACAAAAAGATCTCAGGAAGTCTTCTAAAAAGCTAATAAAATTTTTTATTTCCATAAATGCTCCTAAATATTATTTATTAAGGTTGATACTTGACTTGTTTTATAGGATTCATCTGTTACATTTAATGAATACAATGCATCAGATTCACCATAAGCTTCGATTTTAAAACCCAAATCTGAATAAAGAGATGCAACCAGGTCATTTTTTGGTGACTTTTTATATTTACCCCTAATTAACGCAAGCTGGTTGTCCTGTGCATATTTATAAAGCGCGCTGATTGCATCCTTCTCAATGTCTCTTTTTATTACTCTACAAGACATAAGCCATAATATAATATTTACTTCTTTATTGATTATACTTACTAGCATAACAGAGATAATGCCATTATCTCCGAACTTGTCCTTTGATCTAATTAGAATACCTCGGTTATTTTCCTCAGACAAAAACTTTATTAGCTCATCCTTGTTCAATCTTTGAGTTGTTAAATTAAATTGATTTGTCTTATTTATTAATTGAACACATCTATCAAGAGTTGAGCTAGATATATACTCAATAGTGTTTATCATCTCCAGGCTTTTAAGGTATTCAGAGTAATCAGCAAACGTATTTTTATATTCTTCTCTCTGTTTACGTTCTTTATACATTAATGATCTTTTGTAATCGTCATCAGTAATACTAATAGGCTCAAAAAATCCACTTCTATCTAGCTCTTCGACAAAGTTTAGACTTTTAGAGAGATCTACTACTGCTACCTCGCTTATAGTTGACCTTATTTCTTCACGTTCAACAGGATTATCATCTAGCATAACGAAGCTATCAATTCCTAATGACAATTCACTGGCAATTTTAGTAATGTTTATACTCTTACGGTCCCAATTGGCCTTGATAGATGAGAAATCTGTTAAGTTGAGTATCATCGATTTGTTATTAAATACTTCAATAACATCTTGTTCATTGTTTTTTGAGCAAATGGCAAGTATGATGCCTCTATTTTTTAATGCAAGGATGTATCGTTGAATCTCATTATATATCTCTGACTGTACTGAAGAACTTCCTATCTGAATACCATCTATTCCGTCCTCTCCAAGAATACCTCCCCAAAGTGTATTGTCTAAGTCGCAAATTAGAAGTTTTTTACTTTTTCCGAGTAGCGAAGCAATAATTTTAGACAACTCATCGCCTAATTCCATAATTGCACATTGAGACATATCGTATTTAAATAAGAATTTCTGGGATTTATCTTCCCAGTTGCTAAGCCCATGATATGCAGATAAATAATGTACGTCACATAGATAGCAGCTTTCATTTGTATCTACTAGATCTTCAATTAATTGATTTAGTTTACGTATCTGTGCGTTTACACCTATTGGATGTCTTGTGTCTAAATTTCCTAAAACTCTCTCTTTCTTATAAGGAAAATTACAGAATATAAGTGGTATATTTAATTGTTTCAGATTTGAAATTATTGTTTGTAGCTTTTCTTTTGACTCACAAAATTGTTTATTTATAAATTCTAAATCGTAATTGTATGAATTATTTATATACCTATCTGAAGATGGTATCAAAATTACAATGTCAGGCTTAAAAGTAAAAAGTCTGCTACTATCAAATGTTGATTCTTCAAAGAGTCTACCAAAGGAATCTTCAAAAAAATCAAGATTTATATTTCTTTTTAAACAGAAGTATAGAACCCAGTTTTTGATTTCCTGGGTTGTTGAATCCGATAAAATAGCTACACGCTTGATATTGTTTTCTGTGAAAGTTTGTTGCATTAACTTAATAGAAGCAGTGCGATGTTTTAATAATTCAACGAAGTTATGATTCATGTACATTACACCTTACTAACTTGCCAGTTGTTGTTTTATCTGTTATGTTAAAGGATTCAAACAATTTAATTCTTTGCTCATTTCGTAAGCATGTTAAAACCCTATAATCTTCAGATAGAAGCTCGTTAATCAATTTACTTTCAAGAATAAAACCATATGGTTTATTTCTATATTCTTTTTTAACTATCAAACCAGATGTAATAGCTACTTTAGACGCTTCTGCGTAGGTAGCAATATGGGCTATAATCTTATTATCTTTTTTTATTATGAAGTTACGAGCAAATCCGTCTTTCCTACGATTTATTAATTGAGATGCTAACTGTTCATGCTCATAAAAGCCGCCAATAATCTCATCTGAGAGTATTAGCGCAGCGCAGTCAAATAGCTCTTTATCGGATGGTATTTCTATCAGTTCATTGAAAGAAATACTAGGGTAGTTTTTAATCTCATAGTTATAACCAACAGAATACTCAAACTCCGGTAAAAAAGCCTGTAGTTTTTCAATAAAACAGTTTGATCCTGTTATATTGGGACACCTTATTGTATTTACCATGCTTTTAACGTATTGCATACATGAAACATCGATATCTTCATCTATACAAAAAATTTGTAGAGTATCAAAGTATCGCATTAATGCTATATTAATTTTGCTTTGACTGTTTCTGTGAATAAAAAAGTCAACATTACTACACCCCAGGCCATATTTGACAAGATTAACGTACATGTAATATGACTCTTTTAGATTTGAGAACAATGTGTTCTTTAAATCATTAAAATCCACGTCCGTATTACATTTATACATTATTCATCCTCAATTCTTCTAAACATTTAATTATTGATGAGGTGCAATAATCAATTTCTTTTTCATATATAGCACCGAAATTACCAATTCTGATAGAGTTACCACCAGGGTATGGGGCTCCTATTGAAATACCATATTTACGTCTGAGTAAAACTGAAAGCTTATATGCATCTATATCATCTGGAACATAAAAGGCAGATGTGCAATTACCCATTTGTGATGCTACTGGACTAAACCCAAGGTTCTTTATGTTATTTCTTAAATAATCAGTCCTTTCCCTATATTCTGAACGTATAGTCTCTATACCTCTGTCATCAAAGATGTCTAGTTGCACCTTTAGCTGATTTAGTACACCAAGACTTGCTGTATATGGAACCTGACCTCTTTCCCATTCATGTAAATATTTTTTTGCATCAAAATAATAATTATCACAAGAAAGTGAGTTTATTCTTTTAATGGCTTTTTCTGAAAATGATATAAAAGCAAGACCTGGAGCAATTCCTATAAATTTCTGTGATCCGGTTAGTACAACATCAACCCCCCATTTATCCATCATCAAAGGTTCAGCTCCTAATGAGCTTACCGCATCGACTACAAGAAGTTTATCTGTTGTCCGTACGTAATTGGATATTTCCTGAATATCACATAGAGCCGTAGAGGAGGTTTCATTATATGTTACAAAAATTGTATCTATACAAGGATTTTCTTCTATGACCTGTTTAATTGCCTGCACTGAAACATTACATCCAAACTCTATATCTTTGGTCAAAAAGTTACGTTTCTTCTGTGAAAGTATTTCACCCCATCTTTTTCCAAAGGTTCCAGTAGCAAAATGAACAGCAAAATTCTCAGGACCAACAAGGTTTTCAACAGCCATCTGCATAGCTGCTGTACCAGAGCCTGTTACCGTCAAGACTGGCTGGCTTGTACAAAATAAATTCTGCAGTTGCTTGTTAATTTTACTAAAGTACTCAGAGAACTCAGCCGTTCTAGGATAAGGAACTTGCATTCTGCCGGCCTCTAAAATCTGTTCATCCATTTGTACCGGTCCTAGTATCATAAGTAATTCTTGCATTTAAAGTTTATCTCCTAAAAACAACTAATGCCTCAAGAACATTATTAATAATACTTGTGTCGTAATTCATGACAAAGTTTGATTTAGTTTTTTTTATGTTTTTTATTAATTCAATAAAACCAAATCGAGAAGAATATACAATCTCCTGATCAGAAATTATTTTTCTTTGAGAATTTGTAATAATCTTAAAATAATGCAGTTTATTGATTTTACACTTGCTTGTTATGCAGCCATACTCACCAGAGCATTTAATGCTATTTCCCATAAATTTATTCGTATTAAGTTTGAGTATATAATATTTATTCTCACTCATAATCAGGACACTTATCCCATTTGACGAGTAATCGAATAACTTTATAGATTCTTTAATTTTACTTGTATCAAGTTTTGACCAGTCTGCTATTAACGAAAGACCTTCTACAAGGTATTTATCAAGATTTCGTTCTGAGCAGGACTGTTCGATAATGATGCTTTGAAGAGTTCCTATATAGTTACTATGTATAAGAGATTTAATTTGTTGAACAAGAGGGTTAAAATGGACTAGTGGAGTCAATAATAATTCAACTTTATTTGACTCTGCTATTGCAAATAGTGAGGCTATATCCTTGTTAGCTAAATATATGTTAGGTTTAATAAAGACAGATTTTTTGGATTCTAATAATCTAATAATCAATTCATATACTTCGTTTGTATGTAAATCAACTATAGCTATATCAATATTTGAATTACATATGTCATCAATTTTGTCTACTATTGTGACACTGCTACAATTGAAAAAATCAACAGCTTTTTTTACTGTTGTATATACAGTTGAAACATCTATTTCTCCAATATGTCTACACTCGTTGAAGTCGTCTATAATACCTTTAGAATCGGAAATAAGAGCAACCGTAAGAACTCTAGGCCCGGTCCTTAACATTGTACTAGATATATTATTTGTTCTAGGAAGATATACAACTTCACAGTACTTTTTTAAATAATCAATTTTACCAATCCAATCTGATCCCAATACGATAACATCAATGTCATATCGAATGATATCATTAATTTTCTGTCCATCTCTTTTTTCAATGATTATCTCATCTGCAAATCCAGTTTTTTCAACGGCCTTTATTCTATCAACTACACTTTGGGTAACATTTAATTTGCCTCGAGATATATCATAAGAGTCATCTGTAACACCGACTATTAAATAATCACCTAATGCCTTGGCTCTTTTTAAAATATTTATATGGCCTATATGAAGCAGATCAAAAGTGCCATATGTAATAACTTTTTTCACTATGACTCCAGTAAATTTTTTATGAAATTACATACTCGTTGTGTAGACTTTCCGTCGCATGAAGAAAGCATCTTTTGCTTAAGCTGTTCATTTATAGAATAATTTCTTGATTTTGATATCTGACGAATCAAATTTATTAATTCATTAGATGTTCTTGCTGTCATACCCGGCGCAATATATTCTGGATCAAAGTATAAACTGAAGTTACTTTTCTTATACTCATTTAGATCCGGAGCAAATAGAATAATCGGCTTATTTACAAGTAAAAAGTCAAATAAAATTGATGAATAATCAGTAATTAGTGCATCGCAGTTATTTAATAATTGGCTTACTTTATATTTGGATACATCAATTATGCTTGTCACATTATTGGCTGGTGTAGTTGGATGACCTTTATAAAATAAATTTATATCTTCCTCTTTATTGAGAACATCTATACATTCTTCTAGGAAGTGAATGTTTTTCCTAAGCTCGCGCCCCCTAAAGGTTGGAGCATATAATATATTAATTCCTTCTTTATCAAATACTGAGTTTTCATCTCTAGACTGAGCTGCTTTTCTTATATATATGTCAGTTCTTGGAACTCCTAAAGGTAAGAACTTTTTTTCATCCTGCTTTAAAGCCTTAGAATAAATATTTGCCTGCTCCTGAGAAGAGCATATAAAATAATCAGTTTTTTTAAAAATTCTTTCTACTCGCTTTGACTCTATTTCATAATTTTGATTTGATCTGATCGCATCAAAGCCTAGTGTCTTATATGCACCACTTGCGTGCCATACATTAACTACTTTTGTACTATTTGAAATATTTATATATGCAGCAGGAGATTGAGAATCGATAACCACTACTTTAGCTTTGCACAGATTTTTGGCTAATCTAATATATTCTATTAATCCAGCTGGTTTATGACATAATATGTAGCTTGTACCCTCGCTATCTAAATAGCTTTTCAAAGATGTTATATTCTCAAAGAGATCCTCTTTTCCAGAACCAGCAAATAAAACTATATGCTCTTTTTCTAAAAATTTTTCTAAAATAGAATAAGTTGCATTTGCAGCTATTTGCTTTAATCTTTTTATCATTTGCGTTATATACTCGCTACATAAGATCTAGTAAAGATATAGTTATCTATAGATCGACAACGACCTTAGTAGCCACAGCCATCTGATACATAATCTGCATTATGTCTTTGGCAAGCTGCATGTTTTTAGAATCAAATCTTGGCATTACCATTACTCTGTCACCAGGGGCAATACCTAAATCATCAGCAAGTCCAACCTCGCCGTTAACCTTTGCCACAAGAATGTTGCTGTCATCTGCTCTGTTTGATACACCACCTGCAGCACCAAGATAATCATCAAGGCTCATATCCTCATCAAAGGTAACGGCCTTTGGCATCATGACTTCTCCTGTAACCAGAACTACATCACTTAGCTGCGGTATGATTACTTCATCGCCATCTTCAAGGCGTATATCACTTACAACACCGCCTCTTGATACAACAACAATTCCATCAGGCTCAATCTGTCCTGCTCTTTTAACAAAGTCCTGTATTAGATCTGCCTCCTGCACTCTGATTTTTGCCTCATCTACAGATGATGAGGTAGCAGTGAGGGCACTTTGCTCTAAACGGCGCAGGGAGTCGTTTATAGCCTTCTGCTGCTGCATGGCAACAGATTTACGTCTTATATAGATGGATGAGGTGTCAGCAAGATTTGGATCCACCTCTACAAAGCTTAAAAGCTCGCGCAGAGTTACATCCTTGCCAACAGGGAATCTTGAAGGGCCTACAATGGCACCACTGATCTTGGCAATGACGCTCTCACCTTTTCTGTCTGCAACAAAATCAACCACATCTCCATCAGAGAGCTTAAATTTCTTGAACTCATTTAAAGACAGATAATAGTGAACAGGTATGTTGTCTCTGATACCAGATACAGATACATGAGAGACACTTGGCGCAGGGCTTGCCATGCTGATTAGGCTCTGACCCTCATTAGCCTTTTTAAGCTCATACAGGGCCTCCTGACGCACGTCGCCTATAACGCGTACCTCATTGGTCTTCTCTTTAACTAAAATGACATCTCCGTCATTTAATCTCTGTGCAGGTCTTTTACCTTTTAAGATAAAGTCATACAGGTCATATGTGGCTACAACTTTGCCGCCACGTAAAAGCTGTATCTCTCTGAATGAGCCACGTGATATATCAATACCGCCGGCTCTGTCTATAAAGGAGAGCAGTGAGTCATGTGAGCCTCCTGCATACTGACCTGGCTGAGGCACAAAACCTGTAACATAGACTCCTACAGGCTGGGCGCTCTGTAAATTTACATAAACCTCAATATTATCGGTAAAGATAGAAGCTATGCGGCTTTTTACTGTAGAGAGTAGCTTGGCATTGGTGGCTCCTGCCACCTTGATAGGGCCAATCTCAGGAACAAATATATTGCCTTGCTGATCTACAACCAAAACATCATCATATTGCTTGGCACCCCATATGCGTATAACAATGCGATCGCCTGGGGATATGATGTATGAGGCATTTAAGTTATCAGCATAAGTATTGGCAAAATGCCCTCTAAAGAGTGAGGCACCAAAAGGCATGAGAATATAGCCCTGCTGACTGTAGTAATTACCCTGTGACCAGGCAGGCTGCCCCTGAGGTACAGGTCCTGCACTATAATAAAGCGCGCTCTGGGAATTATTGTTGCCCGGATTATGGAGTAAGACTCCATTTTGATTTTTACTAAAATTTGCAGCGTTATTCTGGCTGTAAACCTGTGCACCAAAATAAGGATTTAAGCCTGTGCTCTGACCCATGTTGGATGGGACAAATGGCATACCACCAAGGCTTTGCGGAGCTGGGTTGGAACTTGCCCCAAGACTTGATGACTGACTTTGGGACGAGTTGTCGTATTTTACATAAGGTAAATTATCTGATGTGAGCTATGTCACATTTTGCCAAATATAGAATCAGAAGTTAAAAAAGATTGTGAGTGAGAGTTTTTTGGAGGAGCAATAGTTATATATTTTCATTTTTATAATGTTCCTTTTTTCAGGAACAATATGTGCAATAAAGCAAATAAGCCTCCTGCTGCGTAAATCAAAATAGGGTAGGCAGCTTTTAACACAGGATCATTATAAATAGAGGCAAAAGCCAGTGCGCTAAGGCCAAGCGCCACAAGAGCAAAAGGGAGCAGGGCCAGGAATTTATTAAACCCAAGATCATTAAGCCGGCGCATTGAGGTTGTTATATAGGGGATAAAGAGTCCCATAACGACAATTGCAGAGAAAACCGGACCAACAACAGGAATATAGTTGATTATAAAGCCTATAGCTATTGATATATAGCTAAATAGGGCAAAAGTCCAGAACTCTTTACGGCAGGCCTTGCCTTCAGCACTGCCGTAACGGTTTTGGATAATATTTTTTATAATTAAAATTGTATCTTGCATGGTCCAGTCTGCTATATAGTCAGTTTAAGCCCATGATCCTTGTGAGAGAGGATCTTCACCAAATCTGTTGGCACCGTTTGTTCCTTTTTTAATCAGATAGATTAAAAGGGCAAATTCAATAAACAGACCTGCAATCATAAGTGACATACCAAGGTAGGTCACAACTGCAGAGGCAAATACTGTGGTGCCCATAATCAAAAGCAGTGCTGCAACTAAAACAGCTCCGACAGGAATGGCAATATACCAGCCAGATCTGTCAAGATCATGCAGACGTCTTACTGTTACAGCAAGTGAAGGGAAGAACATTACTAAAGAGACAATGCTGGCAATATCAATTGGCAGAATAGGCAGTGAATCTACTAAAGTAAGAGCAATATTTAACAGTAAAGAGAAGAGCATGAAACACCAGAACTCAACCCTTGGGGCTCTGCCATTTAGCTTAAAGAACTTTTCACTAAGGCAGATTCTTACTGACTGTTTGAGGTTTTCAAAAAGCATATTTTAATCCTTAGATAAAAGCGGCAGAACTGCCGCATTATATTACTGATTGTCTATATCCTTTTTATCAAAGGAGATGGACATTTCCATAATGGAGGTTTCATCTCGCTGCTCAATATTTATCTCAACGTCATCCTCACTGGCAATAGGGACGTATTTTTTGAGCACATCCAGGATCTCAAGGCGCAGCTTTGGCAGAAAATCAGGAGCATTCTGATTGGCTCTGTCATTGATAAGCACCAGGTGCAGACGCTGCTTGGCGCTTTCCCTTACAGACTGTTTCTTATCCTTTGTAAAGGCATCTGAAATTATACTGATTAAAGACATAAGCCCACCTTATTTCTTGCCAAAGAGTTTTTTGAAAAGACCCACTTTTTCAGTGGTGAAGCGCAGCTCAACTTCATTGCCAAGCAGACGCTGCACAGCATCCTGATAGGCCATACCTGCCTCCGAATTCTTCTCAAGAATTACAGGATGACCGCTGTTTGAGGCCTTGAGCACATCTGGAGACTCTGGAATTACACCTAAAAGCGGTATGGTCAGAAGCTCCTGTACATCCTCAACTGAGAGCATTTCATCCTTAGTCACGCGATTTGGTACATAACGGGTTAAAAGCAGTTTGGCCTGCACCGGCTCCCAGTCATTGGTGGCACGACGTGATTTTGAATTTAAAATACCAATGATTCTATCTGAGTCACGTACTGATGAGACCTCAGGATTGGTGGTAACAACTGCCTCATCGGCAAAGTATAGAGCCATAAGGGCACCTGATTCAATACCTGCAGGGCTGTCACAGATAATGTATTCAAAGCCAGCATTGTCAAGACCGCGCAGAACTCGGCCCACACCCTCAAGAGTAAGAGCATCTTTATCCTTAGTCTGAGAGGCAGGAATAATGTAGAGATTATCCACATGCTTGTCTTTGATTAAGGCCTGATTAAGCTTGGCCTCACCCTGTACAATATTGATAAGATCATAAACCACACGACGCTCGCAGCCCATGATGATATCAAGATTTCTAAGACCTACGTCAAAGTCGATAACACAGGTTTTGTGACCTTCCATAGCAAGGCCTGTGGCTATGGCTGCAGATGATGTGGTCTTGCCCACACCGCCCTTGCCAGAGGTGACTACTATAACGCGGGCCTTAAATGGATCATTGTCAACGCCACTGTCTTTATCAGCTGTCTCTTCTGCTACATCGCCACCATCTTTTTTAGCATCAGCTTTGGCATCAGTCTCTTTGCTGTCTTTTTCTTTATCCTGCTGAGCCTCGTCTTTTTGAGCCTTATCATCACCTTTTACATCAGAGCCGCTATTATCAGACTGCACGGTCTTAAGCTCTACATCTTTATCTGTAACTGCAGCAGTGTCTTTTTTTTTGGTGTTTGACATTTTTTAATTCCTATAATTTAGACATTTTTGTTTTGCATAAATTCTTTTGCCGACCAGTAGTGTAGACTTTGTCTATCTAAGGATACAACAATAGATTCATTTTTTCCTATGCCAGGACCAATTAAAGGATCTCTTTCCATATCCTCGGCTGTCTGATAATTGCCTGCTATGGCAATAAAGCCTGGATCAAAATGTCCTGAAACATAAATAATGGCATCGGTAAAGCCCGGATCATCATTGGATTTTGGATTGCCTGCATAAAGATTGGCACCTTTGACATCGCCTATGATAAATATATTATGCTCGGCAATGATTTTGGCGCCGGCACCAACAGATCCAAAAATAACAATGGAATTGCCAGGGGCACCCACACTCTCACCTGAGCGCACAGGGCGGGTTATAACCACAGGTGGAATATTGCATTTGACCTCGTATGGAACCTTTACCTCAACTGGAATCTGTACTTCAACTGGAACTTTTACCTCAAAGGTCTGTGTAATGACCTTGGGTTTTTCCATTTCCTGTTTGACCTTTATATATTTATTGGAGTTGATAAGAGGTATATCTTTGCTGTGCAGATAATCAATGCACATAACATCATCCACACCGCTTACTCCAAGCAGGCATACATTATGATTCTGACAGACCTGCACCATGCCCTCATAGTCAAGGTTGTCGATGTAGCGCAGATGGCTGACATCTACAATGACAGGGATTTTAAAATAGGCCTTGGCATTTAAATCAAATTTGGCACTTAAGATAGACTCAAGTTCTGATGCACTGCCGTTATCTACAGTAACTGTGGTTACTGTATAGGCATTGCGACTGACCTGTGAGAGTGTGCCTGAAGCCTGAAACGATGTATTGCTCATATATTTTAAAGTTAAACAGTTTATCGGCTGATTTTACCACATCATCTTAATATTTATAAGATTTTGCATAGGGCAAATTGTGCACTTGTATGACTTGGATAAATCAAGGCATTTTAAAATGCTATACAGAGCATCGTCCATGAAAATATTTGGGTACTTGAGAATATTCGGGTAGTTATTAGTATGATTAAGACAGGCAGGTTGACTTTGGCATGTAAAGGTGTGCTATAGGTAATCTGATGCAGGTACAAATTAAGCTGTGAATGACGCATAGGTTCATAAACTGCGCTGCAACATCATAGGCTTTACAGAAGCTTTGTGGATAAGAAAGATAAGTTTTGCCTGTATGCTTTTAATCTTTAAAATAGCACTGCTGCAATATAAAAAATATTGGAAAAGTAGACTTAAAAGCATAGATAAAATTGTAGCAAAGATATAAGCTAGATTGAGTAAAAGGTTAAAGAGCTCTGATGAAAGACAGACAATAGAGAGAATAGGTTAAGTAGCTATAACTGCTCTGCCACATAGTGTTAATGCAAATATAGGTGCCTGCTATAAAAATGATTATGTTTGGGAATAGTTAAGATGGTCGTACACGTTGATATTTCATAGGAGATCCTAGATTGGATATTTAGAAATATTCAAGTTGAAGATTTATCTGATTCCATTAAATACTATTTAATTGCATGGAAGGAAGTAGAAGATCAACTTTTGCACAGATACAGAGGATAAGTAAAGCTACTAACATTCATCTTGGATATTTATTTTTAGACTCAGCACCAAGGCTCATTGTTTATAAATTATGGGTTCATGGTAATTTACTTATAAAACAACTATACTAGGATTTTGGTTTTAATATATGGTAAAGTGCTAACATTGACTCTTTAAGAGTTAAAAAGGCTAGAAACTCATTTAGAGTAAAATATTAGTTAAGTGTATCTTATAATTATCAACCTGGAAAGTTGAATAATTATATAGTATAAATGAATGGAGTTAAAAATGGACATAAATGAAAGCAAACGTGTTTATATAAGCGCGGACTATGATGAAGAAAACGGAGATCGTGATGTTGTAGATGAATTGCATAAATGGGCAGAAGATAATCGTTATAAGGTAAATTATGTTGATACTGCCCAAGTAGTCTCCGGTAGCGTTTCTAAGGATCAAGATTGTCGTCCATGTGATTTAAAGAATGAGTTTAATAAACAAATAAATATATCTTCAATAGTTATTTTTATAATTGGAGATAAAACAAGAACTAGAACTGCAGGAAATCTTTGTAGACGTGTTAAAGACGGTGAACATTGTGACTGCACCCCATACAAACAAAACTCGCTTGGAACCAGTAAATGTAAATTTGATAAAACTTCTAAACCTTATGATAATATAGGTTATATTAATGAGTTTTCTTATCTTCAACATGAATTTTACCAAGCCAAGAAAAGGGAAAAAGATATCATTATAATATATAATTCCTTGAATAATCAGCCAAGTTGGCTTCCAGCATATATGAAAGAATATGAATCAGAAGCCTTTCCTTTCTGGATAAACAAAGGTGAAAGCAAAAATGTAGGAAATTATCAACGCATTAAGAAGGCCCTCGGATATGATTGATAGGCTAAGACTTTTTTGGAAATTAACTACAGGAGAGGTAAATACACTAAAGGGTATTTATAAGTTAATCTGTACCGCTATAGGCTATATTTCTTCGTTTTATTCATTGGCTGTTTTATTTAAAGATTTAGCCGCATGGGATAAGCTTGAGGTATTTATAAAAGAGCATTGGCATATAATTATGATTGTCGGATTGCTTTTTTCATGTGTAATTAACCGAAAAATGGTTAACTATATAAAAAAGGTATCTAATCGTGATATGGAATTAGCAATTTGTGTTCAGGACATTTTCTCTATTAGAGGTGCAAATAGTTATATAATTCCAACCAATACGTTTTTTCGAACGCAAATGCAAGATGAGTATATTAGCTATCGAAGTGTTCAGGGAAGGTTTCAGTTAAAATATTTTAAAAAAAACATACATAATCTTGATAAAAAGATCAGCGAAAGTTTAGAGCTCCAAGGTCTTTCAGGAGATGATGTTAATGATTGTTTTGGAACTACAAAAAAATATCCTATTGGTACAGTAGCCAAAATTAATCATGAAGGAAAACACTTTTACTTTGTTGCTCTAAATGATGTTAATAAGTATGGAAAGCCCATAGAGCAGTCAATAGAAAATGTTAGCATAGCCCTAAAAGCAGTTGTTGATGCTATTCTGGAGATGGGACATTGTGATACGCTCTGTGTTCCACTCATTGGTTCTGGGAGAGCGGCAATAAAAGAAGCAACAAAGGAAAGTGTGAGTCGCATGATAATTGATTGCTTTGTAAACTCTAAAGATAAAATTGCTAATAAAGTGATTATATCTATCAATCCAAGAGATTACCTTGATGATGTTATTGATTTTGAGCAATTAAAAATCTACCTTGATTACAAATGTGAATTTTGTTGAAATTCATAAAATTCTAAATTTATAGTACACACGGACTTTAGATCATCTTAACATATGATGTTATAGCTAAGATGTACTTTTGCTGTATAGATGGGTTATTGAGGTTAATACTCAATAAAGATAAGATATAAAAGATTAAATTGAGGTTAAACATGGCACAACAGCTTGTATATGTATACAAAAGCTCCAAGAAATTAAGATCATACCTTTATATTAAAGAAAAGGATGTATTTTCACATATCCCATCTGGACTGCTTGATGCTTTTGGTACCCCACAGTTTGTGATGATGTTTGCCCTGCATGAGGACAGAGTGCTGCCAAAGATCAAGGCTGCAGATCTGATGCAGGCACTTAATGACAAGGGCTACTTTGTGCGTATAGATCTTGATGATCCTGAGGAGAATATGCTCAATATCGAAAGAAAAAGACTAGGTCTGCCACCTCTTGAAAAGGATAAGATTGCAGATTATTTTCACTAAGAGAGCAAAGGCCCTGTATGTATCTTTAGACAAAGGGCCTTAAACATGATCTTAACATCCAAGCTAAAGGCTGTGCCTTTAGCTTAAACACGCTAGCGCACAAAAGGATTTGAGGCCTTTTCTGCACCTATGGTTGTATCCTCGCCGTGACCTGGCATAACATCAACATTATCTGGCAGGGTAAAGAGCTTATTTTTAATTGATGATATAAGATCATCAAAACTGCCACGCTCAAAGTCTGTTCTGCCAATAGAGCCTTCAAAGAGGGTGTCACCGCTTAGCAAAAAGCTCTCCTCTTTACAGTACAGACATATACCGCCTGGGGTATGACCTGGTGTATGGATAACTTCAAAGGAGGCATCATCAAAGAAATTTAAAATATCGCCATCTTTGACATACAAAGGCTCAAAAGGGGCACAGTCTGGAAGTGAAAAAGCTGTTGCCTGCTCATGCAGTGATTCAAATAAAAATCTGTCCTCAACGCATGGTCCTATAATAGGACAGGAGGCCAGCTCTGACAAGGCCTTGGCACCGCCCACATGATCAAGATGGCCATGGGTGAGCACAATGGCTTTGAGGTTAAAGCCATTATCCTCTATAAGCTGAAAAATCTCAGCTGCAGAGCCGCCCACATCACAGGCAACAGCATTACCGCTGTCCTGATTTACAATAAGACGGCAGTTCTGGGCAAAAACTGTAACGGGTAATGTCATTATATCTAGCATGGCATATTCCTATTTTTTGTATATTACAAGCTCAAGACCTTTTAGATAAAAGCTCTCGGGGCATGAGGATTGGACAACATGATCTTTATCCTGACGCAGTGTGCCTATAATTCTGGCCTCAACATTAGCCTCAAGGGCAGCATCTGAGACAATTTTCTGAAAGAGATCGCTGTGCATCAGACCTGAGCAGGAAAAGGTTAAAAGACGGCCACCGTCAGATACAAGCTGCATGGCAAGTCTGTTTATATCCTGATAGCCGCGGCAGCCTGATTTTAAGGTGCTTTGTGACTGCACAAACTTTGGCGGATCAAGCACTATGACATCATAGCTGTGACCTAGTTCAATCTCTTTGCGCAGATAGGTAAAAACATCCTCTTTTATAAATCTGCATCTGCCAGGATCAAGATGATTGTAGATAACACCATCTTTGGCAAGAGACAGGGCATGAGCTGAGACATCGACATTTATCACGCGAGAGGCTCTACCTTTTAGAGCCCACAGTCCAAAACAGCCTGTATAGCAAAAACAGTTTAAAACGCTTTTGCCCTTTACAATCTGCGAGAGTCTTAGGCGTGAGGCTCTTTGATCAAGATAACCTCCTGTTTTATGACCATTTTTTATATCAATGGGCATAAAAATATCATTATTTTCTCTAACGTAGATAACATCAGAAGGCTCAGTGCCGTAAATTATGGTATTTCTTTTCTCAAGGCCTTCTTTTTTGCGCGCTGAGGTGTCAGATCTTTCATAGATTGACATATCCGGCAGTAAAGAGCGCAGGGCCTTTATAATATTGTCTCGCATAACCTCCATGGCATAGGAGCTTATGGATATAACAAGATGGCTGTTGTATTTATCTACAATAAGACCTGGCATGCCATCACCCTCTGAGGCTATAAGGCGTATACCATCATTGCCAGGTGGGAGAAGCTCCTCTCTTAAAGATAAGGCGCGTTGTATTTTTGCATAAATAAAATCATAATCAATGCACTGCTTTTTAAAGCTTAAAACTCTTATGGCAATCTGTGAGTGTCTTGAGAAAACACCTGTTGCAAGATAGTTGCCAGAGGCATCATATACCTCGGTTATATCGCCAGAGACCAAAGTATCATCATATCTGTCTATGGCTTTTGAAAAAATCCAGGGATGGGCTCTTAACAGTGATTTTTCACGATCGGCATGAAGATAGGTTTTTTTATACATATTTACCTCAGTCTGTATGATTTGATTATAACAAAAAGGTAAAGTTAAAAGCTCGTTTTTAATAAAACAGACAGTTCATGACAGATAATGACGGCTAAAGCGGTGGGAGCTGTAGATAATGTAAAGATAATTAGACTTTAAGGTAGCGTGGCTCTTAGCGCAGTGAGCGTAAAAAGATAGCTTATAAGTATATACCCCTGACCCTTTTGCCTACATACACATATAAGGAGTGGTTTAATAAGAACAGGGTTTTTATCTAGTGTAAATAAGACAGAGTTAGGAGAACTAATCTTAAGGCATTACTGTCAATACTTAGTCTTTTTCAGAATATGTAAACATAGCTGTATCTGGTTTAAGCCACCATTACCTTATTATAAGAGTAAGACCAAGATTCTCTTCATCAAAAAACTGATGCAGGTTTTATCTGTAGCAGAACTGATTAAAGTTTATCTTGTTACACTCAAAGTAAGAGATCTTTTACAAAAAACGACGCAAGTTGAAAGCTGTTTGATTTTACTCTTGCACTTTATTTTTGTCTTATAAAGTAACTCAGCCTATTCTAAAGTCTCAATGCTATTACATTCTTACCACAAAAGCAAAAACTGACAGCTAGTCAAAGGCCAGGTAAAGCCACTTCGTTATGTAAGTGATTGACAGTTTTGCTGTGACAATATGATGTGATCTTAAATATTCATATGAGCATGATCTAAGATGCCAACAGACTGCGTCGCTTTTGGCAGTTGACCTGTTAGCACCACTAATATGTAACAACTGTAACTAGTAACTATTGCGACCCTAGATTGTAAAACCAAGTCAGATTACTATAACTCCCATGGGGAAACCCATAGGATCTGCCTTGTTGCAAATAGATTAGAGTAGCCATGCCGGCTTTGATATATGGCTATAGACGGTCAGCAGCTCGAGTGCAGAGAGTGTAGGATCATTAGAGGCTTTTATTTAAATGCATGCTTTGATAAAAAGCCTTGTTATCAGAGGTAAAATTTTCAGCAGCGCTCAATATAAGACACATTTAATCACTTATATAGGCCTTGGCTCACAAAGAGCCGAGGCTTGGTTATCATTCTCCATGACTTAAGATCAGAGTCTTGAAATCGTATGGGGTAAGTCCTTCATAGCTGATTTCATCAAATATGGTCTTATTAGCCTTATCATACAGCCCAATGCGGATCTTTACTTTATTGTCCCCATCTTCAATAATTTCTGTTCTTGATTTTGGCAGTGAAACTGCATGTGACTGCATACCTTCGAGCATCAGTTTCTGCACAATTCTATATCTGATATTGGCCATAAGCCATAATGTATACTGCGTAAATGATACATTATTCATTGTACAGGTATTGGCAATAGTCAGGTGATCTGCAAAAGCCTGAGCACTGTCCGGGTGATTTAAAAACTGGAAACTGTGACGCGCACAGGCTCCCAGCCTTATAGCTCTTTCAGCTGCTGATGAGGATAGCTCTATATGTGGTTTATCTACAAACTCTCTGAGCTTTGTCTCCTGATTGAGCAGATAGATAAGAGGACCAGAGACAGCATGCTGATTTGATTTTCTGTATTTGACACGGCCATGGCGACTGCCAGAGCATTTAATAACTATATTGCCATTTTCTCTGATTATGTGTCTTACCACATCAAATATAGCATCCAGCACCTTAGAGGATATATTCTTTCTGTACTTTTCTATCTCATCTTCAAATGAGGTGCCTTTAATGATAGCTTCCTGCCAGGCGCTGCTGTCTATATAAAACAGGCAGTTGATGAGGTAATAGACAATAAAACAGTCTCTGTTCAGAGCAGATAAAGATTTTGCACCTTTATTCTTTTGCTCATATTTTATCAGGTTCTCCATAAAAGCACTCATCTCACAGCCATCTGGCAGCAGATATTGATTGTAGATTTTAAGCAGTCCTGATTCAGTTAAATAGCGGTGCAGAGGTCGTCTGGCATGAGTCCAGCACGAGGCATGGCAGATATCTATGCCGGCCTTTTTAAACTCCTCGACGGCAGCATCATAACCTGCATAGCCATCAGTGGTTATAGTATCAATTGAGCTTGGATTTTTACTGTCGAGCAAATCCAGGACATTGTCAGCATTTCTACTGTCTGAGGCTCTGAAATAGGTGGCACTTACCTCCTCCGTCCAGGATGTGGCCATACACCATAACTGTGACTTTTTAATATAACCGCCTTTAGTCTTTTGCGAGCGTACCTTAAGTGTGGTCTCGTCCATAATAACGCTGCGACAGTTATAGAGCATGTCATTATGAATAACCTCAGCCACTCCATGGAAAAAAGCTCTTGAGCCTCCATTTATAATATCTGTGATATGTACACGCGACCAGTCAACACCCAGGCCGTTGAGCATGGTGGTAATACGGCTCTTAGGAGCACTGAGCATGGCAAACATTGAGTGTAATGCACTCATAAGCCCAGCAGATAGAGCGCATTTATTAAAGCATGGCAGCAAGGCAAAGGCATCAAAATCAAAAGTGTTGGGATTTATAATGTCATTTCTGCCCTTATAGCTAATTAAATCATGGGCTATATCATGTGAGCTTTTAACTGCACCATCATGGCGGCAGATATTCTGCAGGATCTTCTTGTTAACCTTAGCTTTATTGTCTGAGTTTTTAAGCTCGCTGTTATCTGCAGACTCATTCGTGTGGGTTTTGGGTGTATTTTGTCTGTCCTGATTTGTAACAATAACCTCTTGATTTAATGACTGTTCTATTTTTGAGTCACATTCGTTTGAATTACGAACACCTTCCTCAGGCCTATCATCGCTTCTGGTTTTTACCTCATAGGTATCATAGGCAGTTATCAGAGCAGGATTGTATTCTATGGTAGTGCCGCAGCCTACACCTATGAGATTCTGTACAGCACTGAGGCTGATTTTGGTATCAATACCCTGATACTCTTTAACCTCATTTGCTCTTTTAACCTTGCCGTCAAATTTAAATTCATGGATATGTTTGCATGTAGGGCAGTAGCATCTGATTCTAAAACCTGTAGGCACTTTGATGGCTTTTGTAATGTCGCTGTCTTTAGAGAGATTTAAAATGCTCCTTTCTTCTGCAAGTGGATCTAAAACCACACCTGCTGAGTTTTTATTATTTTTTCTAATCTCACCTGACAGCTCAATAACACTTTGCACGCTTTGCAGTGTGGACATGCTGTCAGCACAGCACTCTTTCTCCTCCACATCACACATTAAAGAGAGCTCTTCCATGTCCCTGTCATCGTGGCTGACTATAGAGGCCGCTGCCACATCTACATCTTTATGCTCTGTATAATCAGGGTATGTGGCATAGGTTGGTGCAGTATTTTCGCTGTCTTTTGGCTCTACGTTATTTGCACTGGCGCTCTCTGAGCCTTTTATGCTGGAATCTGAGCTATTTTCAGAATCGCTCTGGATTTTATAGTTTTTATTGCTCTCGCTTTGTGATGATACATATGTACCCCTTATATATCTGCCAAGTTGTGCAGTAGCAATGCGGGCATTGGATAAAAATATCATCAGATATGAGTTAATCTCTTTTAGATTATATAAATCCTCAGGAGGATTGTCCTTTATAAGATTTGCAAAGGCATCTCTGTTATCCTTGATAAAGGTGAGTGCATTGACTATAACGTCCTTCTGGCCTGCATTGCCTGCCTTGAGCTCCTCAATTTCATTCTTCTGTTCAGAAGTTAGCTTCTTATAATCGGCAACAGAGTCATTTAGCTCGTTTATACGTGTATCCTGACTTTTAATATGGGCTCGCAGCCTGGTTATGATATCAATCTGGCTTTTCTGCTCTTTAACAGAATGACTCTGTAGCTCCTGCATTTCTTTTTTATGCTGCTGGCTCTGCTCCTGCATCTCTTTTTTATGCTGCCGGCTCTGCTCCTGCAGCAGAGCAATAAGCTGCTCCTTGCTAAGAGCATTTAAGTCTGTACCTGCAATATTGGTGGCAGGGGCTGTGTTACTGTTGTTGCGATCTAAGTGAGCCATATTAATATCCTTATATCCGTATTGTACCGTACCTGAGGCCAAACCCATAGAAGTATGCAGGTCAGCTTTGCTTCCTGCGTCTGCTGTTATTCATTGCCTTGCACTGCTCCATGGTGTAATAGCAGTTGTTTATTATCTTGCCCAGATATATGGTCTGAGTTTTATACTTGTCATCGACTTTAAAGCGCTTACGCTCGACCACATAGATAAAATTACCTGTCTTATAGATACGGACATCAGGACCTGTGGGCAGATTTTTAACCTTGCTCAAATCCACGCCATGCTCTTTAAGTGTGGTATTAAGCCTGGCATGCCTGCGCCTCGTTGGTACAGAGCCATCTGGAACTTCGCGTAAAGACAAATCCTTTTTAAAGCGGCTATGAAACTCTTCCATAGAGTAATAGGTATTATCAACCACACGGCCTACAATAGTTCTTATTCTCTTTTTTCTTCCAGTAGCTTCATCTACCTGAGTTTTATATACAGCCACATAAATTTTGCCCTTGTCTTTATATACTGATACAGGCTCATCCTGTGGCAGATTTTTTATGGAATTTTTATCAATAGGCATAATAAACACCTCAATTCGTGGATAGGTCAATTATACCATAATTATATTGATAAATAAAGAAAATCACCTAAAATAACAGCATTTTTAGGTGATTTATATCACAATTCTATACAGATATTTTTCTTTTATTTTCAATGGTTTAAATCGCAACTTAAGTATCAAGTCTTAGCAGCTCTTCAAGCTCACTGCGAGTATAAGAAAGGGGAATTTTTCCTTCATCTAGCTCTATATCAAAACGACCAGAGTTGAGTACTCTGCGTACCAGCGAAGTTCCACTACTATCCACTATAATCATCGTGGCTATGGTCCTTTTCTTGTTAAAGGTAAGTACTGCTATGCGGTCTACTCCGTTCCAGCCAACACCAAATGCATTATTAGACAGCTGAGCTAAAAGCCTGTACATGCCAAAACGGCCACTGACAGGCTCTCGGACCAGCACAATACGCATATTCTGAGGTAAAAACATTATCTATCTCCTAAGCTCACGCCTGATTTATGCCAATATGACTTATAAGTTTTGCTATAGATAGCTCTGGCTCAGCTACACTGCAGTATTCAAAAGAGATAGTGCCCATATTTACTTTTATCAAATGATTTGATTTAGTATCTGAGTGGGTTACACCATCCTGATTTATAAGCGCAGGAACCGATTTGACGCCGTCTTCTTCCTCTGTTTGACTTCTTAAAGCCACCGACATGGTTGATGAACCTGCCATATCATGTGAAGGCAGAGCTTCAGCTGGTAGTGTTGTATCTGCTAAGGGTGTGGCCTCTGACTGAGCATCATCAATTACATCTATAAAACTAAATGGCTTTAACTTTTCAGAGCAGACATAACTGCCTTGGGTATCTGCCAGCTCATGCTCTTTATTGTTCTGTGGAATATCATTGTTATAATGAAGTATTAGTGTTGGCAGATACATGCCATCGGCAGACTTAAGCAGCGTACCATTCTCAATACAATATTTTGTGGTAGGATGTGAAAACTGTCTTATGATTTTATAACCGAAGTGATTTGAAATACCAAACTTTTTACAAATATATGCTAATCCTCTTCCGTCCTTCACCAGACGGTATATTTCTTTAAGCAATGTTATCAAGGCCAGTTGCTCGCGACTTTCAAACAGATCACCTAAGATCTCTCGGGCGAAAATTAAAATGCTACGCTGAGTGGCCATACCATACTTATGGCTTAATTGATAAGAGCAAAGCTTGGTCTGAATCAAATCGTTAGTAAGAGCCTTACGTTCTTCTTCAGAAAGATTATTTACAGATTTTAAATTTGGGCGATCCATATAGTCTCCTCCGTTTTGGAAATATTCTATATAGATCAGCGACTTTTTAAAGGGTCCTAATAGTTTCTAGTTACTAACAACTTGTGTAGTTAAATCATATTATAGATAAATTATGTAGGAGACAGGGCTCTTGTGAGCTACATTTACAAGCATTGACAGTATGTATTCTAATTTATCAAGAATGCTAGTATCATAGAAATAAAACGCTCAGATGTATGCACAAAAAGTCATAAAAGTACAATACAAAGCACCACATATTTTTAGGAACATTAAAGGTTTTTATTATGGACATAAATGACATGATATCTGTATTGCCAGGCTGTGAGAGCTTTGAAAAGCTTATTGAGTCTAATGCTTATTATGTAGATAAAACCTCATTCTTAAAAACACTCTTTTACAGTCCTAAAGGGGTGGAAAATGCCTTATTTACAAGACCCCGTCGCTTTGGAAAAACTTTAAATATGTCCATGATAAAGGCCTTTTGTGAGCTTGACTATAAAAATCCTGGGGATATTACCTATCAGCAAAAACTCTTTATAGACAATGACCGTAATCTTGCAGTCTCTCAGGATGAGTATAAAGAGCTGCGCGATAAGGTCATGGGACAGCTGCCTGTTATCTATGTCTCCTTTAGAGGTGTTGAGGGCCTATGTTTTCATCATGCCGTTGATAAAATTATTACTAAGATAGCACTGCTGTATAAATATTTTCTGTTTCTTGCTGATAGTAAAAAAATACCTCAGGCGCAAAAGGATCTTTTTTTAAGCATTTACAATTTTTGTTTCAAACACAAAGGTGAATTAAAAAATGATGCTTTGCTTGATAAGGCAATATCCTATTGTGGAACCTTCATACCAACACTAGCTGATATGCTCTATACAGAGTATGACAGACAAGTTTTAATCCTTATAGATGAGTATGATGTCCCATTGCAAAAGGCTGTTGTGGCCCAAGAGCCTTACTATGAGAAAATGCTTGCTATTATCCGTGATATAAGTGTTAATACCTTTAAACAAGATCCTGATGCCTGGCTGTATAAGGGCATTATTACAGGCTGTTTAAAAATTGCCCATCAAAGTGTCTTTACTGATGCTAATAACTTTACCACCTTTAATGTTAACTCTAAGCTCTATTCCTCGTTCTTTGGATTTACACAGGAGGAAACCGATAAAATTCTATGTGACTTTGGGGTAGAGTCTAAAAGAGATGAGATTAAAAAGTGGTATAACGGCTATAGATTTGGCCATGAGAATGTCTACTGCCCATGGTCTTTAATGGAGTACTGTTTATCAGTAACTGATGGTAGCGAGGAGCCTGAGGCCTATTGGGTCAACACCTCTGGCAATGACATTATTACTCTGTTTACTAAAAACTCAATAGAGGCTAATGATGCTGACAATATACAAAAGCTACAGGATTTAATGGATGGTAAATCAGTTTTAATAAAACTCTCTGAATTTAGTGTTTATCCTGATATTAAACAAGGTATGAGCTTTGATACCTTTTGTACCATGATGCTGCAAACAGGCTATGTCACCTTTGATGAAAATTCAAAACTCAAAGGAATGGTAAGCGTTAAAATACCAAACCATGAGGTAAGGCAAGCCTTTGAGACCAAATTCTCTTGCTTATATTCTAATGACAATGATGTCTGGAAAGATGAAGGCTTTAAGCTTTTAGATGCAATGATGAGCAATGATATTGACATGGCTCAGGCTATTATCAATGCAGTATTGGCAACATATATAAGTATAAGACACTCAGGCTCAGAGCAATACTATCATGGCTTGATGCAGGGTCTTTTACTAACCGCTGCACAAAAGAAGAGAGTTAAGGTACTAGATGAGTCTGAAAGCGGTATTGGCTATAGCGATATTATACTTAAAGATTTTATGCATAAAAGAGCTGTAATCCTGGAGTTTAAGCGCGCTGGCGATGAAGATCTATGCCTTAGGACAGCTAATGAGGCTACAGAGCAGATTATAAAAAAAAGATATACAGATCTTTTTGATACGCAGTATACACAGGTATACGGCATAGGTATTGGCTTTTGTAGAAAATACTGTGAGATAGCATCTCTTGGTAATATTGCAAAGCAGGTCAGATCTGACTAAAAAGTATTGGATGTAAGATAGGTATTATATGACACCATACACTACCTAAGTGTCAGTATTCTGATTTATCAAGAATGCTAGTATCATAGGAAAAAATACTCAGATGGATACTCAAAAAGTCATACAAGTTCTATACAAAGGCACCACATATTTCTTGGAAGATTAAAGGTTTTTATTATGGACACACACGCAAAGCCAAAAGTATTACCAGGATGTGAGATCTTTGGAAAGCTTATTGAATCTAATGCTTATTATGTAGATAAAACCTCATACTTAAAAAATCTCCTTGAAAGCTCTGATGAGGTTGAAAATGCCTTATTCACAAGACCCCGTCGCTTTGGCAAAACCTTAAATATGTCCATGATTAAGGCCTTTTGTGAGCTTGACTATAAAAATCCTGGGGATACAACCTATCAGCAAAAGCTCTTTATAGACAATGGCCGTAATCTTGCTGTAGCTCAGGATGAGTACAAAGAGCTGCGTGCTAAGGTTATGGGACAGCTGCCTGTTATCTATGTCTCCTTTAGAGGTGTTGAGGGCTCTTGCTTTTATGAGGCTGTTGAAAAATTAGTAATTAAGATTTTCAACTTATATGAAGCATTTGCCTTTTTGCTTGATAATCCCAAAATATCAGATAACAGAAAAAATATTTTTTCCACTATATTCGATTTTTGCGCAAATAACCTTAATCTATCAGCAGATTTAACAAAACTCAATGATGCTGTAACTTATTGTGGTCTTTTTATACCCAATCTTGCAAAAATGTTATACCTTGCCTATGGCACAAAGGTTTTAATCCTTATAGATGAGTATGATGTGCCATTGCAAAAGGCAGTTGTGGCTGAGAAGCCTTACTATAATAAAATGCTTGCCATTATCCGTGATATAAGTGTTAATACCTTTAAACAAGATCCTGATGCCTGGCTGTATAAGGGCATTATTACAGGCTGCTTAAAAATTGCCCATCAAAGTGTCTTTACTGATGCTAATAACTTTACAACCTTTAATGTCAACTCTAAGCTCTATTCCTCATTCTTTGGCTTTACGCAGGAGCAGACTGATAAAATTCTATGTGACTTTGGGGTAGAGTCTAAAAGAGATGAGATTAAAAAGTGGTATAACGGCTATAGATTTGGAGATGATTATGTCTACTGCCCATGGTCTTTAATGGAGTACTGCGCCGCATCAAAACGCAACGGCAGCAATGAGCCTGAGGCCTTCTGGGTCAACACCTCAGGCAATGACATTATTACTCTGTTTACTAAAAACTCAATAGAGGCTAATGACGGTGACAATATACAAAAGCTACAGGATTTAATGGATGGTAAATCAGTTTTAATAAAACTCTCTGAATTTAGTGTTTATCCTGATATTAAACAAGGTATGAGCTTTGATACCTTTTGTACCATGATGCTGCAAACAGGCTATGTCACCTTTGATGAAAATTCAAAACTCAAAGGAATGGTAAGCGTTAAAATACCAAACCATGAGGTAAGGCAAGCCTTTGAGACCAAATTCTCTTGCTTATATTCTAATGACAATGATGTCTGGAAAGATGAAGGCTTTAAGCTTTTAGATGCAATGATGAGCAATGATATTGACATGGCTCAGGATATTATCAATGCAGTATTGGCAACCTATATAAGTATAAGACACTCAGGCTCAGAGCAATACTATCATGGCTTGATGCAGGGTCTTTTAGTTTATGTTGCAAGAAGTAAAAGAATAAGGGTATTAGATGAGAGCGAAAGAGGCCTTGGCTATAGCGATATCATTCTTGATGACTATAAAAACAAAAGAGTAGTTATCCTGGAGTTTAAAAAAGCCACTGGACATGTAAAAAACTGTATCAAAGTTGCAAACGAGGCTTTAGAGCAGATTAGGGCTAAAAACTATGCAACACCTTATTTAGATTATTATGAGCAAATCTATGGCATAGGTATTGGCTTTTATCAAAAAAGCTGCGAGATTGTATCTCTTGGTAATATTGCAAAGCAGGTCAGATCTGACTAAAAAGTATTGGATGTAAGATAGGTATTATATGACACCATACACTACCTAAGTGTCAGTATTCTGATTTATCAAGAATGCTAGTATCATAGGAAAAAATACTCAGATGGATACTCAAAAAGTCATACAAGTTCTATACAAAGGCACCACATATTTCTTGGAAGATTAAAGGTTTTTATTATGGACACACACGCAAAACCAAAAGTATTGCCAGGCTGTGAGAGCTTTGAAAAGCTTATTGAATCTAATGCTTATTATGTAGATAAAACCTCATACTTAAAAAATCTCCTTGAAAGCTCTGATGAGGTTGAAAATGCCTTATTCACAAGACCCCGTCGCTTTGGAAAAACCTTAAATATGTCCATGATTAAGGCCTTTTGTGAGCTTGACTATAAAAATCCTGGGGATATTACCTATCAGCAAAAACTCTTTATAGACAATGGCCGTAATCTTGCTGTAGCTCAGGATGATTACAAAGAGCTGCGTGATAAGGTCATGGGACAGCTGCCTGTTATCTATGTCTCTTTTAAAGGTATTGCAGGCCTTTGTTTTAAAGAGGCAATAGAGGAGTTTTTGAATATAATATATGAAGTTTATGATAACTTCTTATTTTTACAAGAAAGTAGCATACTCTCAGATAACGACAAAAGGCGTTTTATAAATATCTATAATGTTTGCACAGATGAAATAAATAATCTTGATGAGAGTAGAAGCTTAAATAAAGCTGTTTCTTGCTGTAAATCTTTTATAAGAATTCTTGCATTTCTTTTACATAAAGAATTTAAAAGACAGGTATTAATTCTTATAGATGAGTATGATGTGCCATTGCAAAAGGCTGTAGTGGCTAAAGAGCCTTACTATGATGAAATGCTCTCCATCATAAGAAGTATAAGCATATCTGTCTTTAAACAGCAGGGTAATCCATGGCTGTATAAGGGCATTGTCACTGGCTGTTTAAAAATTGCTCATCAAAGTGTCTTTACTGATGCTAATAACTTTACCACTTTTAATGTCAACGATGAGAGTTACACTACATTCTTTGGCTTTACGCAGGAGCAGACTGATAAAATCATCAGTGACTTTGGTGTAGAGTCTAAAAGAGATGAGATTAAAAAGTGGTATAACGGCTATAGATTTGGAGATGATTATGTCTACTGCTCATGGTCTTTAATGGAGTACTGCGCCGCATCAAAACGCAACGGCAGCAATGAGCCTGAGGCCTTCTGGGTCAACACCTCAGGCAATGACATTATTACACTGTTTACTAAAAACTCAATTAAGGCTAATGATGCTGACAATATACAAAAGCTACAGGATTTAATGGATGGTAAATCAGTTTTAATAAAACTCTCTGAATTTAGTGTTTATCCTGATATTAAACAAGGTATGAGCTTTGATACCTTTTGTACCATGATGCTGCAAACAGGCTATGTCACCTTTGATGAAAATTCAAAACTCAAAGGAATGGTCAGCGTTAAAATACCAAACTATGAGGTAAGGCAGGCCTTTGAGACCAAATTCTCTTACTTTTATTCAAATGATAATGATAGCTGGAAAGATGAGGGCTTTAAGCTTTTAGATGCGCTTTTGCATAATGATATTATTAAGGCTCAGAAGATTATAAACTTTGTTCTTGATACCTATATAAGTATAAGACACTCAGGCTCAGAGCAATACTATCATGGCTTGATGCAGGGTCTTTTAGTTTATGTTGCTAGTAGTAAAAGAATAAGGGTATTAGATGAGAGCGAAAGAGGCCTTGGCTATAGCGATATCATTCTTGATGACTATAAAAACAAAAGAGTAGTTATCCTGGAGTTTAAAAAAGCCACTGAACATGTAAAAAACTGTATCAAAGTTGCAAACGAGGCTTTAGAGCAGATCAGGGCTAAAAACTATGCGGCAACTTATTTAGATTATTATGAGCAAATCTATGGCATTGGTATTGGCTTTTATCAAAAAGGCTGCGAGATTGTATCTCTTGGTAATATTGCAAAGCAGGACAGAGCTAACTAAAAAGTGCTGTATGTAAGATGGGTATCATGTGACACAATACACTACCTAAGTGTCAGTTTCTAATTTATCCAGAATGCTAGTATCATAGGAAAAAAATACTCAGATGGATACTCAAAAAGTCATACAAGTACTATACAAAGCACCACATATTTCTAGGAACATTAAAGGTTTTTATTATGGACATAAATGACATGATATCTGTATTGCCAGGCTGTGAGAGCTTTGAAAAGCTTATTGAGTCTAATGCTTATTATGTAGATAAAACCTCATTCTTAAAAACACTCTTTTACAGTCCTAAAGGGGTGGAAAATGCCTTATTTACAAGACCCCGTCGCTTTGGAAAAACTTTAAATATGTCCATGATAAAGGCCTTTTGTGAGCTTGACTATAAAAATCCTGGGGATATTACCTATCAGCAAAAACTCTTTATAGACAATGACCGTAATCTTGCAGTCTCTCAGGATGAGTATAAAGAGCTGCGCGATAAGGTCATGGGACAGCTGCCTGTTATCTATGTCTCCTTTAGAGGTGTTGAGGGCCTATGTTTTCATCATGCCGTTGATAAAATTATTACTAAGATAGCACTGCTGTATAAATATTTTCTGTTTCTTGCTGATAGTAAAAAAATACCTCAGGCGCAAAAGGATCTTTTTTTAAGCATTTACAATTTTTGTTTCAAACACAAAGGTGAATTAAAAAATGATGCTTTGCTTGATAAGGCAATATCCTATTGTGGAACCTTCATACCAACACTAGCTGATATGCTCTATACAGAGTATGACAGACAAGTTTTAATCCTTATAGATGAGTATGATGTCCCATTGCAAAAGGCTGTTGTGGCCCAAGAGCCTTACTATGAGAAAATGCTTGCTATTATCCGTGATATAAGTGTTAATACCTTTAAACAAGATCCTGATGCCTGGCTGTATAAGGGCATTATTACAGGCTGTTTAAAAATTGCCCATCAAAGTGTCTTTACTGATGCTAATAACTTTACCACCTTTAATGTTAACTCTAAGCTCTATTCCTCGTTCTTTGGATTTACACAGGAGGAAACCGATAAAATTCTATGTGACTTTGGGGTAGAGTCTAAAAGAGATGAGATTAAAAAGTGGTATAACGGCTATAGATTTGGCCATGAGAATGTCTACTGCCCGTGGTCTTTAATGGAGTACTGTTTATCAGTAACTGATGGTAGCGAGGAGCCTGAGGCCTATTGGGTCAACACCTCTGGCAATGACATCATCACTCTGTTTACTAAAAACTCAATAGAGGCTAATGACGGTGACAATATACAAAAGCTACAGGATTTAATGGATGGTAAATCAGTTTTAATAAAACTCTCTGAATTTAGTGTTTATCCTGATATTAAACAAGGTATGAGCTTTGATACCTTTTGTACCATGATGCTGCAAACAGGCTATGTCACCTTTGATGAAAATTCAAAACTCAAAGGAATGGTAAGCGTTAAAATACCAAACTATGAGGTAAGGCAAGCCTTTGAGACCAAATTCTCTTGCTTATATTCTAATGACAATGATGTCTGGAAAGATGAAGGCTTTAAGCTTTTAGATGCACTGATGAGCAATGATATTGACAAGGCTCAGGCTATTATCAATGCAGTATTGGCAACCTATATAAGTATAAGACACTCAGGCTCAGAGCAATACTATCATGGCTTGATGCAGGGTCTTTTAGTTTATGTTGCAAGAAGTAAAAGAATAAGGGTATTAGATGAGAGCGAAAGAGGTCTTGGCTATAGCGATATCATTCTTGATGACTATAAAAATAAAAGAGTAGTTATCCTGGAGTTTAAAAAAGCCACTGGACATGTAAAAAACTGTATCAAAGTTGCAAACGAGGCTTTAGAGCAGATTAGGTCTAAAAACTATGCAACACCTTATTTAGATTATTATGAGCAAATCTATGGCATAGGTATTGGCTTTTATCAAAAAAGCTGCGAGATTGTATCTCTTGGTAATATTGCAAAGCAGGACAGATCTGACTAAAAGTGTTGGATGGATGATAGGTATTATGTGACACCATACAATACCTTAAGATCAAGTGATTTTAATTACACTTTATAGCGCAACTGGTTAACCTTTTATACACAGAATGTAGATGCGGTTACAGGTGTCATAGGCAAGAGAGGATAAAACCTATCAGCGTGGATATGCCTAATACCTGGCGCATCTACTCACGTCTACAATACCATTGCGCATCCTTATCCTGTTTTTTTAAATTATAAGATCCTTTGTATCTTACGCTTATAAAGCGCAATGCTATATGTGCAGTACTCTAAGACTATGCTATGTTTTTTTTAATATAATTTTGTTTAAATAATATTATGACAGACATGCATGCACATATGAAAAGCTTTATTTTAAAACATAAGATAAAAGTCATGGCAGCTCTGCTGCTTTTAATCCCTGCCATCTATGGTCTGTATCAGGGCTTTTTCAGGCAGGAGCCTGATGTCTATATGCTAATTGAGCCGCAGCGCAGAGATATTGAGCATAAGGTTTTTGCCACAGGTGTTTTATCAGGGGCTCATGAGGTTGATGTTGGTGCGCAGGTCTCAGGGCAGATAAAAGAGATCTTTGTGACGCTGGGTCAGAAGGTAAGAGCAGGTGACATGCTCTGTCTTATTGATCCAAAGACACAGGAGAACAGATTAAAAAGCGCCAGGGCTCAGAAAAAACTTATTTTGGCGCAGATAAAGGCACAGAAGGCTACAGTAAAAAAGCTCTCTCTTGACAGAAAAAGACAGCTTGAGCTTAAAAAGATAGATGCAGTTTCTGATAAATCTCTTGAGGAGGTTGTGGCCAGTTATGAGATAGCCATGGCCCGTCTTGAGGAGCTTGAGGCGCAGCTGACACAATCAGATCTTGAGATTGAAAATGCCACTACCAATATAGGCTATACACAGATAAGAGCTCCTATTGATGGCTCTGTCTATGCCATTCCCGTCAAGCTTGGACAGACTGTCAATGCCAATCAGAGCACACCTACACTTATAAAAATTGCCAATCTTGATACCATGGTGCTTGAGGCGGAAATTTCAGAGGCTGATGTTATCAATGTCAAAACCGGCCTTAAGAGCAGATTTAGTGTACTTGGTATGCCAGGCGTCTTTTTTGATGCCAGACTTACCAATATAGATCTGGCACCAAAATCTTCACAGGAGGCAAATTCCTCATCGCTTGGATCACAAAATGCCACAAGTCAGGCTGTGTACTACAATGCCCTGCTTGAGGTTGACAATAAAGATAATCTTCTGCGCCTTGATATGACAGCACAGGTTGAGATCTTAATTGACAGTGTACACAATGTCATGTCACTGCCTTTAAGTGCCATACGCTCTGATGATTACAAAGGCCATGGTACTGTATATATACTTAAGGGTGAGGAGGTTTTTAGCAAAGATGTTGTTCTTGGGCTTCGTGATGAGCAGTATATTGAGATAAAAAGCGGTCTTGACGGGTCTGAGAGCGTGGTGCTTGGCGATGATGTTAAAAGCTCACAAAAGGAAGTGATGTCAAAAATGCGCAAAGTACGGATGCTGTAAATGAGTGATTATATTATAAAGCTTGAGAATGTTAGCCGTACCTATTGTCAGGGCAATATACAAAGCACAGTGCTAAAGGATGTCTCACTTGGCATTAAAAAAGGCGAGATGGTGGCTATTATCGGCCCCTCAGGCTCTGGCAAATCAACGCTTATGAATATATTAGGTTGCCTTGACAGGCAAAGTGAGGGTAGCTATGAGGTCGATGGCATTGATACCAATAAGCTTGATGCCATGGAGCTTGCCTCGCTGCGTCGCAGCTTTTTTGGCTTTATCTTTCAGCGCTATCATCTTTTAGCGCATTTATCGGCCCTTGAAAATGTGCAGGTACCTGCCATTTACTCTGGTGTTAAAAAAGAAAAAAGAGATAAAAGGGCTATGCAGCTTCTAGAAAGCCTGTCTTTAGCCTCACGCCATTTTCACAAACCATCAGAGCTCTCAGGCGGTCAGCAGCAAAGAGTGTCCATAGCCAGGGCGTTGATGAACGGCGGACAGATTATTTTAGCTGACGAGCCTACAGGTGCTCTTGATAAAAAATCTGGTGTGGAGGTGATGCAGATTTTAAAGGATCTGCATCAAAAGGGGCATACTGTTATTATTGTAACTCATGATATCAATATTGCCCTTCAGGCCTCGCGCATTATCTCCATTGAAGATGGCCGTATTGTCAAGGATGAGATAAATACACAGTATCAAAGCTCAGATGAGAGCGCCAGGACTAAGAGCACTAAGGACAATGCCCTTGATAGCAGCTTTAGAGTAAAGCAAAGCTGGGCTACAAGTACTCTTGCCAGCTTTGATCGTTTTAAAGAGGCTTTGAACATGGCGCTTATGGCCATGAATGCCAACAGGCTGCGCACGCTTTTAACCATGCTTGGCATTATTATAGGTATTATGGCTGTAATCAGTGTGGTGGCGCTGGCCCGCGGCGCCTCTGACAGGGTTATGGCCAATATTGCCTCCCTTGGCACCAATACCATAAGCATCTATCCTGGCACGCATATGGGTGATGTGCGCATGGGTCTGGTGCGCACTTTAAGTGTGCGTGATTTAAATGCTCTGGCAGGGCAGCCATATACAGATTCTGCCACCCCATCCTTTGAGACCACGGCGCTGTTTAGAAACGGCTCGCTTGAGTCAAATGGTACGGTCAAAGGTGCCTCACATGAGCTTTATAGAGTATCTGGTCTGAAATTAAGGTTGGGGCGCTTTATAAGTGCCTATGATGTGACACACAATCAGGCTGTGTGCACCATAGATCACAATACCTATATAAATTTATTTAAAAATATAAATCCTTTAGGGCAGGTGCTGCTTGTCAACAAGGTGCCGCTGCGTATTGTAGGTGTGCTTGAAAAAAGCGATTCACCTTTTGTGCATCCTGACAGACTGCAGGTGTATATACCCTATACTGTAGCTATGAGCCGTGTGTCAAAGCAGGATTATCTGTCATCTATTGTCATAAGAATCAAGGATGGTTTTGACACAGCTGTTGCAGAAAAGTCAATTGTATCTTTACTTACGAGCCGTCATGGCAGAAAAGACTTTTTTATCTTCTCATCTGACTCTATTATGCGCTCGGCAAGTCAGGCCAATATGACCTTTACGCTTTTAATCTCGGCCATTGCCGTCATCTCGCTTATTGTAGGCGGCATTGGTGTTATGAATATTATGCTCGTTTCTGTAACTGAAAGAACGCGCGAGATTGGTATACGCATGGCAGTTGGCGCAAGAGAGAGTGATATTATGGTACAGTTTTTAATTGAGGCTGTGGCCGTGTGTCTTTTAGGCGGGCTTTTAGGTGTGTTATTATCATATGGTCTTGGTATTATTGTAGGCTCTTTAAGTGACAGCATAGTCATGTCCTTTTCACTTGAGTCTATAATAGCAGCTGTAGTCACATCAACATTAATAGGAGTAGGCTTTGGCTTTATGCCGGCGCGCTCTGCCTCACGCCTGAATCCGATTGAGGCCTTATCAAGAGAGTAGTATATGGAAACACAAAAGGGCAATTATACCTACCTTACCAATCTGCGCAGCAATGACAGACTTGTAGACACTTTTGCAGATCTTATAACCTTTGATACCAGGGCCGAGCCAAAGAGTGATAATTCACCATCATCAATTGGTCAGCTGCGTCTTGGTGCCAATATTCTAAAGCGCATCAACAATATGGGCTTTAAGGGCGTGCAGAATCAGCACGGTGCCATTATTGTGCATGTGCCGCCAACTGCTGGCTGCCAGAATGTTCAAAGGCTGTGTCTGCTCTCACATCTTGATACAGCCTGTGATGCAAGCGGTGCCAATGTCAATGCCAGACTTGTAAAGAATTTAACCCATGATGCCATTGAACTTGACAACGGTCTTATTATAGATGAGAGCATCTGCCCTGAGCTGTGTGAGCACAAAGGCGATGATATTATCATTACAGACGGAACCACACTGCTTGGTGCCGATGACAAGGCCGGTGTTGCTGTCATGTTGCATCTTTTAGAGACTTTGGCCAATGAGAATATAGAGCATGGTCCTTTGTGCTTTGCCTTTACAGTAGATGAGGAGATTGGCCGTTCGTGCAACTCTATCTCTTTGACAGAGCTTGACTCTGATTTTGCTGTCACCATTGACGGGTGCAATATAGGTGAGCTTGATGTAGCCACCTTTAATGCCAAAGAGGCAGTATTTGATATAAAAGGTCTGTCAATACATACAGCTGTGGCCTATAAAAAGCTTGTCAACGCTGCCAAAATAGCCTCACAGATTGTCTCAGAGCTACCTGATAATGAAAGTCCTGAACAGACCTATGGTCTTGACGGTTTCTATCATGTCCATGAGATCTCAGGTAGTGTGCAGAGTGCCACAGTGCGTCTTATTGTGCGTGATTTTGACAAGGATGGCATTGAGCGCAGAGCCAATTTTCTGCGCAGTCTTGAAAGCAGATTCAATGAGATGTACGGCCCTGGCTGCGTAAGCCTTAGCATTTATGATCAATATGAAAATATGGCTAAAGTGCTTAAGAAAAATCCTAAGATTTTAGAGCTGTGCCGCGAGGCTTTTGCCATGTGCGATGTAGTGGTCAAAGAAAATTATGTGCGCGGCGGTACAGATGGCTCACATCTGTGTGCCATGGGGCTGCCATGTCCTAATATCTTTACAGGAGCTCTTAACTGTCATGGTCCTTATGAATGTCTGCCTGTAAAATCACTGCACAAGTCCTATGAAGTTGCACTGCAGCTTGTAAAGCTTGTGGCACTTGAAAAATAGGACACAGCGCATGAGAGCTTTGCTGACAGGAGCTGCAGGACAGGTGGGCAGTGAGATAACTCAATGCCTGCTGCAAAATGGTATTGAGACCATAGCCGCCACATCATCCGATCTTGATATAACCAAAAGGGATAATGTCATTGCGGCTATATGTGATACAAAATGTGATGTGGTTATAAATGCAGCGGCCTACACTGCAGTTGACAGGGCACAGACTGAGCAGGAAAAGGCCTTTGATATTAATGTCAGAGGCTGTGAGTATTTAGCCAAGGGCTGTGCCATGGCCAGTATTCCTTTAATTCATCTGTCAACAGATTATGTGTTCTCACTGCCAGGTCTTATGCCGCATTGTGAAACTGACAGGGCAAGTCCCAATGGCGTCTATGCCAAAACCAAGTATGAAGGTGAAAGGCGGGTGCTTGGCTTTAATCAGAGATCCATTGTGCTGCGCTGTTCATGGGTTTTTGGCCGCTATGGCAGCAATTTTGTCAAAACCATGCTGCGCCTTGGTATGGTCAATGACAAACTTTCTGTAGTATGCGATCAGATGGGCTCTCCTACCCCGGCTCGGGCCATTGCCAGTACTGTTGTTGAGATAGCTAAAATAATCTGTACAGATAAAAGCTTTAATGACTATGGCATTTATCATTATGCAGGTGCGCCATATACTACATGGGATGAGTTTGCACGGGTCATATTCAAAAGGTCTTTGGAGCTAGGTTATATAGATCATGAGGTTGCAGTTAAAAGCATTAAATCGCATGAGTATAAATTTGCCATAGACAGACCTCTTGATTCGCGCCTTGACTGCTCTTTGATTAAAAAGATTTTTAATATAGATATGCCATTATGGGATCAGTATCTTGATGAGACTCTTGAGGCGCAGTATAAGGCAATGACATAAAAAAGAGCTTTAGGATTATGGCAGTTTATAAAACTTACTTAAAATATATTGCAGCAGCTGTTTCAATCTCCTGTCTTGCAGGCTGTCAGGTGGCAGATGAGAGGGTAAATATTGATCTGATACACGCATCTGCCTTTGCAGATACTGCTCTTGGTGTATCACAACAAGAGCTTGATAAGAAATTTTACACCTTATTTGAAGATAAGTTATTAAACTCCTATGTAGAGACAGCTCTTTTAAATAACAATACTTTAAAAAAAGCATTTTTGGCTTTGAAAAACTCAAGTCTTAATCTTGCTCTTATCAAAGATGACAGCTCATTTAAATTATCAGGCAACCTTGGTGTACAAAACAGAAGGGCTCTTGATTATCATGAGAGTTTTAAAAACAGCTCCTCATCATCTTTGGGCCTTAACTATGTTTTAGATGTCTTTGCCAAAAACTCCTATAAAGAGGAGGCAGCTGAGCAGGAACTTAAAGCCTCGGCCTTTGCCTATCTTAATGTGAGACTTGGTATTATTGAGTCTGTTATAAGTGCCTATCTGCAAAGGGTTTTTGCTCTTGAGGCCTTATCCCTTGCCAGAGATGATCTAAAGGACAGCAAGAACAGGCTTGATCTTGTGCAAAAGAAATATAAAACAGGGCAGATAGATGCTCTTGAGTATGACAGGGCTTTGCTTGATTATAAGGATACACAGCAAAATCTGTATATGCAGGAGCATAATCTGTCTCAAAGTTCCAATGCACTTAATGCTCTTTTAGGGCGTAGCTATGACAGTTATCTGCAAAGCGGCAGTCTTGATAATATAAAAGAGCCTGATTTTATGTTAAAGCTGCCTCTTGCTCTTTTAAAGAGCAGAGCAGATCTGCAACAAGCCTCTTATAATATAAAGATGGCCTTATCCGATCTAAAAGTGGCACAGAGGGAGTTTTTCCCAGAGCTTAGTGTCTCTGTAGGTATCAATGCAGGAGATGGTCTGTCTCTTGGCCGTCTTATCTCAAATCCTGTGCTGTCTTTGGGCTCTTTTATCACATTGCCTTTTTTAAATTACAATGAGCTTAGAATAAAGGAGAAAATGCAAAGAAACACACTTGAGAGCTATAAGGTTGAATTTGTAGAACTGTATGTCAATGCTCTAAAGGAATGTTCTGATGCTCTAAATGCCCAGCGCTATTATAAAGACAGTCTCATACGCGCAAAAAGCGCCTATGAGCTTTCATCTCTTAACTATCAAAGGACACTGGCAAAATACAAACTAGGTGACATGTCTTTAAGTGATTTACTTGATGCTGCCGCCATATTAAGGCAAAAGGCTCTTGCACAAAAGCAGATGCAGTTTAATCTGTTACTATCGCAGCTTGATCTTATGATAGCTCTTGGCGGTGGAGTTGATAAAGAGGATTTAAACGAGCTTTACAACAGTCTGGATAAGTCCTGACCACATATTTTTTTACAAAATTAAGTCTTTTAAGCAGTTTTATAGAAGATTTAAAAAACATCTGCCTAAAGTTGAGTGTTTGAGTGCTGTTTTTATCCTATGTTTAAAGACTTAAACTCTCCTTTGGCAATAATTCGCATCTGAGTATTTTTTTATTCAATATAACAATTTATTACATTTTACATGTTATTAAAGATAAGGTGATGTTTAGTAGTTGGTATAGCGATGTTTTAAAATTTTTGTGATTTTCTTAAAATTTATACAAAAATATTGCAAGGTGCATTTTTTTTAAATTATAATGTAAAAAAAGCATAGCATGGCAGCGCATATGCATTGGAGTATTAAAATTACATATAATTTAATTTTTATATTTTAAATAAAATTGTTACAAGGTAGGTGGCATATGGAAGTTAATAATCTATCACTTAGGGATTTTACCACTCTTGTATCCTCTAGTGCCTCTGACAATGCCAAGGTAAAAATTGGCACTCATAAGCTTGAGAGCTCAAGCTTTATTGTCATGTCATCTACCAATCAAAGAGCCATGAGCGCCTTTTTAGATACTATAAAAAGGGAGCTTGGTCCTGCCATTGCCGATATGGCCGCCACAAGAATGCATGCAAAATTTGGTGAAGACACGCCTTTGAATATGCGTGTTTTGCGCGAGACTATTGATGATGTTGCCCGCCTTGCCAATGCACAGGTCAATGCCAGGGATAAATTTATCTCAGGCATAGATAGCAGCTGCAGCTTTGACAAGGCCTTTAATGAAGGCATTAATGACAAAGGTTCAATGCAAAGAGTTTATTCCATGATGACAGATAAGGCCAAGGTTGCCTTTAAAGAGGCTGTAAAAGAGAGCTTTATGGAAAAAACTTCACCTTTATCCGGCCAGAAGGTAGATATTAATGATCTTGCCAAAGATGTGTATACCTTTAATAAAGCACTTTTAGCTGTAACTACCTTTGTCTCAGATATAACAAATTTATCCATGGATTTTAAGATAAATACCAATGTTATAGACATCTGCCGATCTGGCGTTCGTATTGATCATGGCTCGGCACTTTTCTCTTTAATACCTCAGATGAGTGATGAAAATTGTAAGTTTACCTTGTCTGATCTGCATCAAAAGCTTTTTGACAGTCCGTTGCCTCCACTTGAGCAGGTTGATAAAAAAGAGCTTGGTGAGCAAATTGACAAGAAAATACTTGAGATCTGCGATAATTTAAAACCAGGCAGCGGCGAACATCTGGCATTTTTATGCTCGCATTTTTCCAAAGAAAAGGCCCTTGATGTATTAAACAACAGAACTATAAGCTTTAAAGATTTTAATGATCCTGTAGGCTTTTTTCACAAACACCAGCCTGCAAGCAGTGATCAGGCACATAAATATATGGCCCGTGATATTGCAAGGCGCAATGAGGTAGGAGGCGCAGCCTCTGGCAATGCAGATATAAAACCATTTATTAAAGTAGGATCAGAGAGTTTTACCATAGGCAGAAATACTGATTTTAAATTTGCATCAGCAGAGGATCAGGCCACTTATAAAGGCTGCAAGCCTTCATCTTTGTCTCAGGCAATTATAGACTCTATTGCCAATCTGCACGATGGGGTAACTGAGCGACAGCGTGACATGGTTGTGTCATTTTTAAATCAAAGCCCAATGGCTCAGGTCTTTGGCAAGGGAAAAGGCTTGCTTAAAGCCTCATTTGAGCCTATATTTCCTACCAAGTTTACAGAGCACAGCCGTACTGCAATTGAGGTTAAGGCAGGTGAGGGCGGCAAAGTTATAGTTGATATAGCCACCTTTAAGGACAAGGATATTGTAAAAGACAATGGCTATTTAAAGATGAGCTTTGATATTGACACAAATGGTGAGAGTATTTGCACAGACTTTATCTATAATGCCCCGTTTGAGGCAAAAGCTAATGAGCTTTATGAGAGTATACAAAGTGGGGTTCTGTCATCTGATCAGGCTTTAGCTTTAATTGAAGATGCTTATAGCAACAAAGAGATAGTAGAACATGAATATGAGACTTTAAAGTCCTGGCTTTAAAGTAGTAGCTATTAAAAGGGTATAGCTAATGCCTGTACCTGTAGCTATGCTCTTTAACATACAGTATTAAATAAACAACAGGCTGTATACATAAAAAGGCACATTATATGTGCCTTTATTCTCTAATCTATTTTGTAACAGGCTGTGCTCTAGACTTTCATGGCAAATTTTAGCATATCAAGATCGGATGAAAGATCTGTCTGTGCTGTGTTTGTCTGCTCATTAGCAAAGGACATGCAGATCTCCTGCCAGTACTGAGCTGCCTGCATAAAGCGCTCTACTACATTGATAAAGACATCAGGGCTTAGGGCACTTAAATGCTGCACATACTGCAGTGCTATAAATTTCTCTTCATTATCTACAGACAAAGTGGCGCCTGCTGTTTCCTGAAAAAAGTACTGCCCCTGCAGAAGCCTTAGATACAGTTTTTGTCTGTTATGCTCAGGCACAGGAGCAATGCTTGTGCACAACAGCAGCTGTGATGAGCTCTCAAGCTTGTGTACCATAAGTAAAAAATCCTGCATCTGTACTGTGTACTGTACATCACTGTCTTTGATAATGGCATTGTCACCAAGTTTGTCTGCAAGAGCTTTGATTAAATTATCCAAGATATACCACCTTTGCAAAAGGGCAAGATTAAGACTGTAATGTAAATTGATTATATAGGCTTTTGACAAAAGTACAACGTGCTAAATCAAATTTTTTAAGATTTATAAAAAATTAATACAATTTTAAGATCATTATTTACGTAAAGTAAAGATAATAGACAGATTTTAATTTTTAATTTAGTAGTAAAAAATTGTATATCATTAGCCCAAAAATGACGCAAATATATGCTCTAGTGTAGTGTCTGATTTGTACACATAGTAGCTGTCGGCTAAGATTAGGGTAAGAGCCTGTCAATAAATAAAATTAATGTATATGTACAATGGTTATAATCAATTGACATACCATACCCATGAAAATTGGTTGTAGAATTATGCCACCTGATAATATTCTTACATACGGCACTTTTTAGTCAGATCTGTCCTGCTTTGCAATATTACCAAGAGATACAATCTCGCAGCCTTTTTGATAAAAGCCAATACCTATGCCATAGATTTGCTCATAATAATCTAAATAAGGTGCCGCATAGTTTTTAGCCCTGATCTGCTCTAAAGCCTCGTTTGCAACTTTGATACAGTTTTTTACATGTTCAGTGGCTTTTTTAAACTCCAGGATAACTACTCTTTTGTTTGTACAATCATCAAGAATAATATCACTATAGCCAAGACCACTTTCACTCTCATCTAACATAGTAATACCACAATCGGTTACAGCCTCTATCAAAAGACCCTGCATAAAACCATGATAGTATTGCTCATGACCTGAGTGCCTAATACTTATATAGGTTTTTAATACTGTATTGATAATATCCTGAGCCTTGGCAATATCATTGCTCATTAATGCATCTAAAAGATTGAAACCCTGAGAGCTCCAGTTTTTATATTTCTTTGAATAAAAAACTTTAATCTTATTCTCAAAAGCTTCTTTTATCTCATAATTTGGTATTTTGACCCTGACATCGCCACTTAGTGGTGAATCATCAGCTAAGGTAACATAACCTGTCTGCAACAGCATTGTAAAAAATGTATCAAAATCAAAGCAATTCTTTATATCAGGATAAACAGTAAACTCAGATAGCTCTATGTCAATTGATTTGCCATCCATTAAGTCCTGTAATTTACCAATATTTCCTTGCTTTTTAGCCTCAATTGAGTTTTTAGTATACAGAGTAATAATGTCATTGCCAGAGGTGTTGACCCAATAGGCCTCAGGCTCCTCGCTACCATCAGTTACTGATAAACAGTACTCCATTAAAGACCATGGGCAGTAGACATTCTCATGGCCAAATCTATAGCCGTTATACCACTTTTTAATCTCATCTCTTTTAGACTCAACACCAAAGTCACAAAGGATTTTATCGGTTTCCTCCTGTGTAAATCCAAAAAACGAGGAATAGAGCTTAGAGTTAACATTAAAGGTGGTAAAGTTATTAGCATCAGTAAAGACACTTTGATGGGCAATTTTTAAACAGCCTGTAATAATGCCCTTATACAGCCAGGCATCAGGATCCTGCTTAAAGGTATTAACACTTATATCACGGATAATGCCAAGCATTTTCTCATAGTAAGGCTCTTGGGCCACAACTGCCTTTTGCAATGGGACATCATACTCATCTATAAGGATTAAAACTTGTCTGTCATACTCTGTATAGAGCATATCAGCTAGTGTTGGTATGAAGGTTCCACAATAGGATATTGCCTTATCAAGCAAAGCATCATTTTTTAATTCACCTTTGTGTTTGAAACAAAAATTGTAAATACTTAAAAAAAGATCTTTTTGCGCCTGAGGTATTTTTTTACTATCAGCAAGAAAGAGAAAATATTTATACAGCAGTGCTATCTTAGTAATAATTTTATCAACGGCCTGATGAAAACATAGGCCCTCAACACCTCTAAAAGAGACATAGATAACAGGCACCTGTCCCATAACCTTATCACGAAGCTCTTTATACTCATCCTGAGAGACTGCAAGATTACGGCCATTGTCTATAAAGAGTTTTTGCTGATAGGTAATATCCCCAGGATTTTTATAGTCAAGCTCACAAAAGGCCTTTATCATGGACATATTTAAAGTTTTTCCAAAGCGACGGGGTCTTGTAAATAAGGCATTTTCCACCCCTTTAGGACTGTAAAAGAGTGTTTTTAAGAATGAGGTTTTATCTACATAATAAGCATTAGACTCAATAAGCTTTTCAAAGCTCTCACAGCCTGGCAATACAGATATCATGTCATTTATGTCCATAATAAAAACCTTTAATGTTCCTAGAAATATGTGGTGCTTTGTATAGTACTTGTATGACTTTTTGAGTATCCATCTGAGTATTTTTTTCCTATGATACTAGCATTCTGGATAAATTAGAAACTGACACTTAGGTAGTGTATTGTGTCACATGATACCCATCTTACATACAGCACTTTTTAGTTAGCTCTGTCCTGCTTTGCAATATTACCAAGAGATACAATCTCGCAGCCTTTTTGATAAAAGCCAATACCAATGCCATAGATTTGCTCATAATAATCTAAATAAGTTGCCGCATAGTTTTTAGCCCTGATCTGCTCTAAAGCCTCGTTTGCAACTTTGATACAGTTTTTTACATGTTCAGTGGCTTTTTTAAACTCCAGGATAACAACTCTTTTGTTTGTACAATCATCAAGAATAATATCACTATAGCCAAGACCACTTTCACTCTCATCTAACATAGTAATACCACAATCGGTTACAGCCTCTATCAAAAGACCCTGCATAAAACCATGATAGTATTGCTCATGACCTGAGTGTCTAATGCTTATATAGGTTTTTAATACTGTATTGATAATATCCTGAGCCTTGGCAATATCATTACACAGTAATGCATCTAAAAGATTATAACCCTGTGCACTCCAGGTTGCATCGTCCTCTGAATATAAAACACCAAGCCTGCTTTCAAAGGCCTTTCTTACCTCATAATTTGGTATTTTAACTCTGACATTGCCTCTTAGTGGTGAGTCATCAGCTAAGGTAACATAACCTGTCTGCAGCAGCATAGTGCTAAAGGCATTAAATTTCAGACCGCTTTTTATATCAGGATAAACTGTAAATTCAGATAGCTCAATGTCTATTGATTTGCCATCCATTAAGTCCTGTAATTTATCAATATTACCTTGCTTTTTAGCCTCAATTGAGTTTTTAGTATACAGAGTAATAATGTCATTGCCTGAGGTGTTGACCCAAAAAGGCTTTGGCTCATTGCTTCCGTTACGTTTTGATGCGGCGCAGTACTCCATTAAAGACCATGGGCAGTAGACATAATCATCTCCAAATCTATAGCCGTTATACCACTTTTTAATCTCATCTCTTTTAGACTCTACACCAAAGTCACTGATGATTTTATCAGTCTGCTCCTGCGTAAAGCCAAAGAAGGATGAGTAAAGCTCATCGTTGACATTAAAAGTGGTAAAGTTATTAGCATCAGTAAAGACACTTTGATGGGCAATTTTTAAGCAGCCTGTAATAATGCCCTTATACAGCCAGGCATCTGGATCTTGTTTAAAGGTATTAACACTTATATCACGGATAATGCCAAGCATTTTATCATAGTAAGGCTCTTGGGCCACAACTGCCTTTTGCAATGGCACATCATACTCATCTATAAGGATTAAAACCTTTGTGCCATAGGCAAGGTATAACATTTTTGCAAGATTGGGTATAAAAAGACCACAATAAGTTACAGCATCATTGAGTTTTGTTAAATCTGCTGACAGATTAAGGTTATTTGCGCAAAAATCGAATATAGTGGAAAAAATATTTTTTCTGTTATCTGATATTTTGGGATTATCAAGCAAAAAGGCAAATGCTTCATATAAGTTGAAAATCTTAATTACTAATTTTTCAACAGCCTCATAAAAGCAAGAGCCCTCAACACCTCTAAAGGAGACATAGATAACAGGCAGCTGTCCCATGACCTTATCTCGCAGCTCTTTGTACTCATCCTGAGAGACTGCAAGATTACGGCCATTGTCTATAAAGAGCTTTTGCTGATAGGTAATATCCCCAGGATTTTTATAGTCAAGCTCACAAAAGGCCTTAATCATGGACATATTTAAGGTTTTGCCAAAGCGACGGGGTCTTGTGAATAAGGCATTTTCAACCTCATCAGAGCTTTCAAGGAGATTTTTTAAGTATGAGGTTTTATCTACATAATAAGCATTAGATTCAATAAGCTTTCCAAAGATCTCACATCCTGGTAATACTTTTGGCTTTGCGTGTGTGTTCATAATAAAATCCCATTTGTTCCAAGATTTATATGTAATACCTTTGTATGCAACTTCATTACTTTAGTGCATCCATGTGCGCACTTTAACCTTATAATACTAGCATTATTTATAAATTAGAATACATACTGTCAATGCTTGTAAATGTAACTCACAAGAGTCTATAACCTAGTGGAGATTTAGAGCAAAACCGAGCCTATCTGTTTGAGCATTGTGAAAAACCTAAAGCCCGGCCATGATCTCTACCATACCTCAATTTGCCCGATCTGTGTTGATAGAAATTGACAATCAGTATTAAATAGAATATCCGGCAGCTGCAAAGGACGTTATTTTATCTTTAAATCCCCGTTTGCGCACAGGGCCAATGAGCTGTATAACTTAATTGCCAGTGTCTCATTAGAAAATGAAGCAGCGCATGCTTTGCTTGATAGGGCTTTTGCAGATAAACTTATAGTCAGACATGAGTATGATCTGTTAAAAGCAGCTCTTTTGTAACAGTCATACTCTGTAGATAAAAAAATAGGTGTCAAGATAACACCTATTTTCATTTATGAACTTTAAGAAAACCTAAGTTAGGTCATGGCCATAACTTAGATTTTTATTATATCACAGCCAGCCTTTTTTCTTGAAGAATATATAGGTGCAGGTTGCAGATAAAATCATAAGACCTATGGATAAAGGATAGCCAAATTTCCAGTCAAGCTCTGGCATAAATTTAAAATTCATACCATAGACACTAGCTATCCAGGTTGGCGGCATGAAGACTACAGCTGCCACTGAGAAGATCTTGATTATCTTGTTCTGCTTGTGATTGGTATAGCCCATGGAGGCCTCAAGCTGGAAGTTTATCTTGTTGGAGAGAAACTGAGTATGTGGCAGAATGGACTCAATATCGTTTAGAACCTCATCTATGCTTCTGTTCTGTCTGTCATCCAAAATGGCCTCAAAGGTCTTTTTGATAAAGCGCAGAGCACGACGGGTATCATACAGAGCCTGCAGGATCTGACCGTTTAGCTCCTCCTGACGCACCAGCTCGCGCAGTGTATCTTCAACACTGTCCTCATCTATAATCTGATCGGCTGTTTCATCAAGAGTGGAGTAGGCATCCTCGATAAGATCAGAGAGCTGATCCACCTTAAGATCCTGAAGCAAAAGCAGAATATCAATAGCCGAGCGTATATCTGCCTTGTCATGGCGTATATAGTTGCGCAGCAGTCTTACTATGGAAACATCATCCTCACGAAAGGAGATTAAAAGGTTTTTACGCATAGTAAAGGACATATTGACACCGCGGGTGTCATTGGCAAGGCGCTGTGGGAAGAGTGAGAGAATATGTACACCGTCAGGTCCCACTCTAAAACGTGATGATGATTCAATATCATCCATTTCATCTTCATCAGGTACGTCTTCAACAAAGAGCTTTTCAAGCCAGCATCTTTCATCATCGTCAGGCTGAATCACATCAAGCCAGATTACATCTGATGGCAGGGCATCGCCTGGTTTTACGGTACTTAATTTTAAGGTGTCATCATCACACAGCTGACATGCAGAAATCATGGTATTTTCCTCCCGTTCACTGCAGGGTAGCAGATTTAGATGGCGGCAGACTTGTTCTGCACGGGAACGTGGCAAAGCACGCATCGTTTTTTAGGTGTGTGTATTTTTTCATAAAAACACTTTTTTTGCATCAGATTTTTTACTGTCTGATTTAAAAAACAATTGAGAGGTAAAACTTAAGTTAATTTAATAAAAACAAGAAGTTAAAAGGAGGTTGTAATATGTTTGTGATGTACTAATATATTGATATAAAAATATAAAAAAGGTGGTGCTATGGCTTTGAGAAAAACTGTCACACTAGCTGCTGCCATATTTGGTGCCATGGCAGCCTTTGGTGTCTATATGCTCCTTGGAGATGATAACAATGATGGGACTATTGCCTATGGCACGGTCAATGTCAAAGACTCACATTTATCCTTTGAAATTGCAGGGCGCATCAGTTCTATCAATGTCAAAGAGGGGCAGGAGGTCAAAAAAGGGCAGATTATAGCAAGTCTTGATACAAAGGATCTGCTCCATCAGAGGGCAGTACAGAAAGCTTCCTGTCAGATGCATGAGCAGGTGTATCTAAGTTTAAAAAACGGCAATCGCAAAGAGGATATAGACAAGACCCGCTATACGTTAAAGGCTCTGCAGAGCGAGCTTGATCTTAGCTCTAAGACATTAGTGCGCTATAAAAAGCTGCTTGATAAAAAGGCCATATCCTATCAGGAGTATGACAGTGCTCTTTATAACAATAAAGTTTTAACTGACAGAGTGGGCGAGGCTAAGGCTGCTCTTGCCCTAATGCTTGCAGGACCCCGTCAGGAGAGCATACTTGAGAAAAAGGCGGCCCTTGACTCATGTCTTGCCTCGCTTGACTATCTTGACTATAAGATAAATGAACAGAGTCTGATTAAGGCTCCTTTTGATGGAGCCATACGCGCACAGTACAGTCAGCTCTCTGATATGGCAGGACCTAATGTAGTAAGTTTTGCCTTTTGCAATATCAGTATTAAGGAGATCTCAGTCTATCTGTCCAATCGTTTTTTAAATGAGCACAGAGTTAAAAACGGTGATAAGGTCAGGGTTTTTACAGATGATACATATACAGACTATGTAGAGGGTCTTGTAAGCTTTATCTCAGAGACTGCCATGTTTACCCCAAAGAGTGTGGCCACGGTTGATTTAAGGCCCGATCTTGTCTATGAGTGTAAGATTACAGTAGAGGACACACAGCACCTTTTGCGTTTTGGCTCTGATGTCACTGTGGATTTTACACAAGAGACAAAGCGCTAGGGCTGCAGCTGCACAAGAGAGTCTTTGTTGCTTTTGGCGCACAGTATGATGCGAGGTGAATATGACAGCCCTTTTGTCATTTGAAAACTTTTCCTTTGCCTATGGGAAAAAGGTGGTTTTTGACTCTTTGAATCTTAAGGTTGACTCTTTCAATAAAATTATCTCACTTATAGGACCTGATGGCAGTGGCAAAAGTACGCTTTTAAAGATTATCTGTGGTCTTGTGCATGGCAGAGGCAGCTTCTCTCTTATGGAGCAGAATGTTACAAGATGCAAAGGCTCTTTTGGCCTTAGTATTGGCTATATGTCGCAGAGTCTTAATCTTTATGGTGAGCTTAGTGTGCTTGAGAATTTAAAGCTCTTTGGCAGATTAAAGGATGCTAAGGGCGATTGCTGTGATGATTTTTATGATGGCATCTTAAAGAAGGTGGGGCTATATGAGTTTAAGGATTATGCTGCAGCCTCGCTCTCAGGCGGTATGCGGCAGAAGTTGTCACTTATCTGTACCATGGCAGGTGATCCTAAGATTCTGGTGCTAGATGAGCCTACAGTAGGTGTTGATCCATACTCGCGCGCTCAGCTGTGGGAGCTTATTTTCAGCTATATAAAAGAAAAAGATGCCATCTGTATTTTCTCCTCGCTCTATCTTGAGGAGGCAGAGCACAGCGATACCACGCTTTTGATAAATGAAGGGCAGATTATAGCCTCTGGCAATGCAAAGAAGCTTAGCAGTATGGCCGATGGCCGCTGCTTTAGCATACAGACACACAACACAGAGTATTTAAAGCTCTCGCGTTTTTTATCCCTTGGGGTGCACACAGGAGACATAGATTTTTTAGATGATGCTCTGCCGCGTCTTGGCAGAATAGATATTATTGTAAAGGCAGGAGAGGATGAAAGTACATTAGAAAAGAAACTGTGCACTATATGCTCTGAGCATGGTTTTAGCACAGATATAAAGATAGGAAGGCGTAAGGCTGTGCTTGAGGATGCCTATATTCTTCTGACAAAAAGTGCTGATGCTGCTGCAGATGGCACTCTGTTTTTAAAAGCCTTCAGATCCGATAAGAGTAAGGATGGCAGTAGCATAGGTGCAGATAGTAATACACATAGTGAGCATATTGTTGAGGTTAATAACATAGTCAAGCGCTTTGGTGCATTTGTTGCAGTCAAAAGCTCTGATTTTTATGTTAAAAAAGGCGAGATTTTTGGGCTTTTAGGACCCAATGGAGCAGGTAAAACCACAACCTTTAGAATGATATGTGCTCTTTTAAATCCAAGCTCGGGCAGTATTTTAATTGACAAGGTAAATCTTTTAACGGCAAAGACTCAGGTGCGCTCGCGTATTGGCTATGTGGCGCAGAAATTCAGTCTGTACACCAATTTAAGTACACTTGATAATCTTATCTATTTTGGCAAAAGCTATGGTCTTTATGGATCATTGCTTGAGAGCAGGGTGGATCTTCTATCATCTGTATTTAATTTAAAGCCATTTTTTAAGACCAGGACCGGTGAGCTTCCCTTTGGTGTGCAGCGTCAGCTCTCTATGTGCTGTGCCCTGCTGCACTCTCCTGCCATTTTATTTTTAGATGAGGCCACCTCAGGTGCCGATCCTAAGGCCAGACGCAGCTTTTTTGCTGTAATCAATGCTCTGTGCAGCATGGGTACTAGTGTCATTGTAACCACGCACTTTATGGAGGAGGCAGAATACTGTGACCGTTTTTTAATACAGGATAAGGGCAGCATACTGTTATTAGGTGCACCCTCTGAAATCTGTACAGATGCAAAAGGGCAGCGTATAAGTGTCGAGCAGACATTTTTAGATGTGGTAAGAAAGAACAGGGAGGGATAAAAAGTGAATTTTATGCATGTAAAAGCCCTGTGCTACAAAGAGATTTTGCAGATAAAAAATGACAGATCGGTTTTTATCATTATCTTTGTGATGCCTGTGATTTTGATTATGATCTACGGCTTTGGTCTGATGATGGATGTAAAGCCGGTCAAGGTGGCGCTTTTTGATGCTGACAATTCAAGTCTTAGTATAAAGATTAGGCAGGATATAGGCGGCTCTGACTATTTTGCACTTAAAAATGTGACCTCGCTGCAGCAGGGGCGTGATCTTTTATATAAGAATGAGGTTATAGCTCTTATTGTGCTGCCAGAGGATCTTGAGCGCAATGTGTATATAAATAAAGGCTCAGTGCTTGTAAATATCAACGGCTCTGAGAGTTTTAATGCCTTTGTCTCGCAAAACTATATTACATCAGCAATTGACATGAGTGTGTCTTCCTATCTAAAGGGAAGAGCACACACACTGTCACATAAGATCTTTGCCATAAATTACAGACATTATTTTAATCAAAGGGATAATTCAAGTGATTTTTTGATGCCAGGGCAGATTGTAGGCATTGTGACCCTGATTGCCTGCTTTATGTGTTCCATTGTTATTGCAAGAGAGTTTGACCGTGACAGTTTTGACGGTCTTAAGGCTACTGCTATGAGTGCCTTTGAGTTTGTACTCTCAAAGTTCATTCCATATTTTATTTTAGCTCTGACAGGCGCTTGTTTGACTGTGGTGCTGTCTTTTTTTATTTTCGACCTGCCATACAGAGGCTCCTATCTTATGGGTGGCAGTGTTCTTGTCATGTATGTCTTTACCTCTGTAAGTTTAGGTCTTTTTATATCGGTACTTACTAAAAATCAGTTTTTAGCCAGTGTGCTGTCAGTTATTGTCTCTTTTTTACCATCCATTCTGCTCTCTGGCATTATCTTTGATCTGCGCGCCATTGCGCCATTTATTGCCAAAATTGCCTACGCTCTGCCTCCTACCTATGCAGTTGAGGCTATGCGTATTAGCTTTTTATCAGGCGGCAGTATGGATATTGTGCTTTTTGATCTTATGTATATATCTGTATGCGGGGCTGTGTTCTATGCTCTTTGTGTCTATCTTGTAAGGAAGAGCTTAAATGGCAGGTCATAATTTTATATTGTCGCTGGTGCGCATTGTGGCACTGATTAAAAAAGAATTCTGGTCTATGGTCTTTGACAGGAATATCAGAAAAATTCTGATTATGCCTATAATTATACAGTCGCTGCTCTTTGGCTATGGTGCCACCTTCAATTTTGTGCACATACCTTATATTGTGCTCAATAACTCTCAAAGCCCGCTCTCTTATGATCTTTTAAACTATATAAGAGGAGGCAGTTTTTTTATACTTAAGACAGGCTGTCATGATATTAACTGTGTGCAAAAGGCAATAGACAGGCAGGATGGTCTTATTGCTCTGGTTATTGAAAAGGATTTTGACAAGGGGCAGAGTATAAAACTTGAAATTATAACCGATGCGCGCAACAGTGCCTCGGCCAACAATGCTCTTTACAATATGAGACAGCTTATAAGCTCCTTTATGCAAAAAGAGGGAATAAAGCAGCCTCTTGTGGTAGAGAGCAGATTTTTGTTCAATGAAAACAATTATACGCGCTATACGCTTTTAACCGGCATGATTATAGGTCTGTCGCTCATTCAGGTTTTAATGCTCTCATCCTTTAGTGTCAGCCGTGAAAGAGAGGATGGAACCTATGACATGATGCTCATGACACCACTAAATCCTCTGGAGATTCTAATTGGCAAGGCTGTAGCTCCTATCTGTGTGGCTGTATTTCAGGCTCTGCTGTTAATGGGCATCTGTCTTTTTTACTTTAAGATCCCATTTGCAGGATCTCTTTGGGCCATAGTGGTGATTTTGGCGCTCTTTGCCATCTGTTTTGTAGGATTGGGTCTTGCCATATCTACGCTCTGCCGCACCTCGCAGCAGTCGCTTATTATCTCCTTTTCGCTGATACTGCCATTTATTATTCTCTCTGGCATGATTACACCAGTAGATGCCATGCCTGATTTTTTCAGATATCTTGCCTACTGTGATCCTGTGTATTATTCGGTAATGGCTGTGCAAAGAGTATATCTGCAGGGACAGAGTCTTTATGATGTGCTGCATCTGCTCATACCACTGTGCATGCTTAGTATTGTGACAATATGTACGGCCATGTATTTTTTCAGGCACAAGCTTGAGTAGGGCGTCACAGCATTTTTTGAGTTAAAAAGTATAATCAAAATTTAGTAAGTCTTTTACAAATTGTTAACAATTACTTGTTAAAATGAATTGATTAACTCTCATTGTTTTATTTAAAAAGTGAGATAACTTACACATTCAGGATTTTTTAATATGTCCGAATCTATTTTTTTGATACTGGTGATATTTTTACTGTTACTTGCTAGTATCGATCTCTTTGTGGGCGTCAGTAACGATGCCGTAAACTTCCTAAATTCAGCTGTCGGCTGTCGCATTACCTCACTTAGAGTGATTATGGTGGTGGCCTCGCTAGGTGTGCTCTTTGGTGCTACCTTCTCATCAGGTATGATGGAGATTGCCCGATCGGGCATGTTCAATCCGCATCTGTTTACCTTCCATGACGTCATGATTATCTTCTTTGCCGTTATGGTCACAGATGTGCTGATTCTAAATCTCTTCAACTCACTGGGCCTGCCTACTTCAACCACAGTAACCATTGTGTTTGATCTGCTAGGTGCCGCTGTGGCTGCATCACTGTACAAGCTGTATGTGGATCAGAACTCACTGAGCTTTGTCTTTGACTATATCAAATCAGACAAGGCCATAACCATTGTCTCTGCCATTTTGGTCTCTGTTGCTGTGGCCTTTATCTCAGGTGCTCTGGTGCAGTTTATTATGCGCCTTTTATTTTCATTTAAATTTGAAAATGCCTACAAGTACTTAGGTGGTGTGTATACAGGTTTTGCCCTTACCGCCATTATTTACTTCCTCGTGATGAAGGGAGCCAAGGGCGCCTCTTTTATGCGTCCTGAGTATATTGAGTATATAAATACCAATACCTCATCCATTCTCTGGACCTGTTTTATCAGCCTGTCAGTTTTAGGTCAGCTTTTAATTTTTATTAAGTTTAATGTCTTTAAGATAATTATTCTCTCAGGTACCTTTGCTCTGGCCTTCTCCTTTGCCGGCAACGACCTTGTAAACTTCATCGGTGTGCCTTTAGCCGCCCTTGAGTCATTCCAGGTCTGGCTTGCAAACGGTGCTCCGGCATCAGACAGTTTCATGATGCACTCGCTTACAGAGAATGTAAAGACACCTACCTATTATCTGGTTATTGCTGGTAGCATCATGGTTGTGACTCTGTGGACCTCTAAAAAGGCCCATAAGGTGCTGCAGACATCAATCAGTCTGTCATCATCAAACCGCGGTGAGCATGAGCAGTTTGGTGCCTCAACTCCAGGTCGTATTATCACACGTTTTGGCCTTGGCGTCTCACGTGCCTCATACAAGGTAATTCCTGCCTTTATGCTGGCCTTTATCGGCAGACGCTATGAAAAGGTGCCAATGGTCAAAGGTGAGATCCCTCTGCCTTTTGACTATATCAGAGCTTCTGTAAATCTGGTTTTAGCCTCAATTTTAATTTCATCGGCAACCTCACTCAAGCTGCCTTTATCTACAACCTATGTAACCTTCATGGTGGCCATGGGTACATCCTTTGCAGACGGCGCCTGGGACAGAGAAAGTGCTGTATATAGAATATCAGGTGTTATCACAGTTATTGCAGGCTGGTTCTTAACTGGTCTTTGCGCCTTTACAGCCACTTTCCTGGTGTGCCTGAGCTTCTATAACTTTGGTACTGCCGCTATCTTTGGCATGATGGCTCTGACCATTTTTGTAATCATCAAGACCAACTTTGTAAAGAGCAAGACTACACAGACTGTCAAGATGGTTATCGATGCCAAGGGAGACAATCAGAAGATTCTGCAGGTTGTATCAAAGTCAGTGCCAAACTTCTTTGATTACAATGTTGAGTGTCTGAACAAGGCTGTGGCCAATTTCTTTGAGGATAATGAGTATCAGATAAGAAAGGCCAGAAACAAAGCCTCCAACGTGCTTGAGGAAATATCACGTGAAAGATCTGCCTACTACTCCATGGCAGCTGACAGACAAAAGAATGAGAAGATGAGCAAGGCTGCACTTGATGCCATGCACTTCTTCTATCTGACCTTCTCTAATATGCGTGAGGCTTCAAAGTCAGTCAAATACGCAATTGATCAGGCTGTGGTGCATGTGGCCAACCGTCATACCATCTTTGAAGGACGTATGAAGGAGATAATTTTAGATCTGACCTCACGTCTTGAGAAGATCTGCAATGATATGCGTGTTATTGCCAATGAGCCTACAGTTGAAAACGTGGAGACCATTATTAAGCATGCCCGCAAGCTCAACAAGGATATTTCAAAATCCCAGGTGGAGCTTGTAAATCTAATTGGTCAGCAGACAGTGTCTATGCACTCATCTGAAATGTTTTTAACCTTCCTGCAGACCATACGTGAGGTTTCATCACGCTATGTAGCTGTGGCTATGCAGGAGAGGGCTTTAGCTCAGATTGTATCAGGAGCTGCTCCTACCCCAATAGTGCACAGTGCACAGGAAGATATTGAAGATGATGCAGGTGAGACTTTAGTTGATAAAGCTCTGGCTGTTGATACTATCATTGAAACAGAGACCAGTCTGCATGCTGATTCTGATAAAGATTTAAAGGCAGATGATGAGTCTGTAGAAGTAAGTCAGACTGTAAAGAACCAGACTGACAATAAGTAAAAAGCATTAACACAAAAAAAGGTCGGCGCTGCCGGCCTTTTTTGTGCGCTCTGCATGTGCGCATTTTAACGTGTGAAAGTTTCTGACACACCAAAAGCAGAGGGAAATGTATAGTTAAAAGTATTGTTATAGTGCCTGCACTATGAATAAAGGAAGCTCAAGGCACAACAAAAGGCCCATGGCACAGATGCAGTCTTAAAGGCCATAGACAAGATAAGCTCATGCTATTTAACATTGATAGTTTAAAAATACTACATATTTATTTTGGTTCAATTACCCTGATATTTTTGTGCAGGGCTTAAAAAAATGTCTTAATTTAGTTCAGATTAGTCTTTTTTATTGATTGGAATTCAAGAGAAATATATATTTTTAGTGAAGCGCTTCACAATATTTTTCAGATATCAATTAATAAAGGATTATCTTATGAAAATAAGCAAAGTGTTTTTGGGAGCCTGGTTTTTAAGTCTGTGCTCTTATGCTAACGCTCAAAATACAGATGTAGCTCTTGATTTTGACGCTAATGGTTTTGTGTTGCTCTGTACAATGCTTGTACTTTTAATGTCAGTTCCTGGCATAGGCCTTTTTTATGGAGGGCTTGTCAGATCTAAAAATATTCTCTCAACCATAGAGCAGAGCCTTGCTGCTTTTTCTCTGGCTATAGTTTTATGGTTTGCTCTTGGATACAGTCTATCTTTTGGAGCTTCAGATTATCTTTTAGGTGATTTATGGGGTGGTCTTGATAAAGTCTTTTTATACGGTGTTGATTCTACAGCACAAACTGGTAGTTTATCTGAATATACTTTCATTATTTTTCAGGGAGCATTCTGCGCAATCTCAGCGTGTCTTATTGTAGGAGCTACTGTTGAGCGTATCAAATTTTCTGCTTTGCTCTTGGTACTGTCAATCTGGATTTTATTATCTTATGCTCCTCTTGCACATCAGGTCTGGGGCGGTGGCTTTATAGACAGAGTATTTCATGCCTACGACTTTGCTGGTGGTACTGTTGTACATATCAACGCTGCAGTAGCTGCTCTTGTCGGTGCTTATTGCCTAGGACCACGCAGGGATCTGGGTAAAACTGCCCTAGTGCCGCACAATCTGCCACTTACATATATTGGAGCTGGCCTTTTGTGGATTGGGTGGCTTGGCTTTAATGCCGGATCTGCATTAATCTCAGATGGTGTATCATCTCTGGCTTTTTTTAATACAGTGTTATGTCCAGCTGCAGGCGCTTTAACCTGGATGGTACTGGAATGGTGTATTTTTAACAGACCATCAACCCTAGGTACAGTATCAGGAGTGTTGTCTGGACTGGTTGCTATCACTCCAGCCTGTGCCTTTGTCGGCCCATCAGGTGCAATTATAATTGGCATGCTGGCATCTGTGTGCTGTCTGTGGGGAGTTCACGGCTTTAAAAAACTAACAGGACTTGATGATTCTTTAGATGTCTTTGGTATACATGGCATAGGTGCAATTGTAGGAGCTCTTTTAACTGGTGTTTTCTGCGCACCTGATCTTGGAGGCAGCGGTTTTAAAGAAGGTTATGAGAGTATTTTAGGACAGATTTATGGGCAGTTTATGTCAATAGTAATAGCTGTTCTCTGGTCAGGCGTGGTTTCATTATGTGCCTTTAAAATTGCACACAAGCTTGTAGGGCTTAGAGTTGAAACTGAAGATGAAACTATGGGACTTGATTTGTCATCTCACGGTGAGCGTGGTTATAATCTCTAGGAGCATGGTTTAATATGAAAAAAATAGTAGCTGTAATAAAACCTTTTAAACTTGATGATGTGCGTGAAGCTCTGGCTAAACTTGGTATATCTGGTATGACAGTGACTGATGTCAGGGGCTTTGGCCGGCAAAAGGGTCATACAGAGCTTTACAGGGGAGCTGAGTATACAGTAGATTTTTTGCCAAAAAGCAGAATTGAGATAGTTGTAAGTGACAATCAGGAGCAGTTATGTATCGACTCTATTTTGCGTGTTGCGCATACTGGCAAAGTAGGTGACGGTAAAATCTTTGTATCAGATATTAAAAGGGTTATACGGATCAGAACCAAAGAGGAAAATGATGAGGCCTTATAGGTTTTATGCCAGATCTTAAAAAATAGCTTTATATAGTGTTAAGGTACGGTTAAGAAATAAAAGAGTATTTACCTCAATAGTCTTAGTAGATAAAAAAGCCCCGCAGTTTTTGTGCGAGGCTTTGCGTAGTGTGCTAATTATTTAAAGTGATTTTAAGAAAGCTGCAATCTCATCATCCTGACAGTTTGGATAGAACATCTCTGCAAACTTAGGATCATCAATAGTGCCCTTGACAAAGTCCTTATCAAGATCTTTTAGAATGTCGATAAGTGGTCTGTGGGTGATGGTCTTAACATGATCTAAGATCTTCTTGTTAGCCTGCTCAGCCTCAGCTCTCTCCTTTGGATAGCCACCGCCAAATGGACTTACAAACAGCTTTTCAAAGGTGTAGCGCAGATTTAACTCACCGCCCCAGCCAAAGTTCTGGGCATATGGCAGAGATATGGCATTGCCACCGTTAACCTGAGTAAAGAGGTAGGCATCAGTTGGGTTGGTTACATGACCGCACTGTACATTAGGGAAAGCATTGCAGGCAAGACATGCACCTTCACCGGTACCACAGCCTGTTACAACAAAATCTACAGCCTTGGTTGACAGAAGGATAGAGGCTAAAAGACCATTTCTTACATAGGTTAAAAATCTCTTGTCTTCAGCGCTGTACATACCATAGTTGAATACTTCATGGCCGTGAGCTGATGCAACATCGTTGAGCTCTTTGAAAATAAGAGCGTTCTTAGGAGCCTGTGAGTTTTCAAGTACGAGAGCAATTTTCATATTAATTTTTCTCCAATAATTTTTAAATTAGAGTGAAGCCAGGATACCGCCGTCAACAGCAATTAACTGACCGGTGATAAAGTCAGCATCTGGAGTGGCCAGGAACAGAACAGCCTTGGCAACCTCGGCAGGCTGACCCCAGCGTCTTGCAGGAGTACGGTTGACGATGAACTCGTTAAAGGCCTTATCCTCCATCAGAGGGATATTCATATCTGTGGCAATATAGCCTGGAATTACAGCATTGGCCTGAATGTTGTACTTGGCCCACTCAATGGCAATAGCCTTGGTGAACATCTTAACGCCGCCCTTTGAGGCAACATATGGAGAAATAGTTGGACGGGCTAACTCTGACATTAATGAGGCAACGTTTACGATCTTGCCACCGCCTGCTGCCTTCATCATTTCAAAGCAGTGCTGAGTTAAAAGGAAGGTGCCGGTGAGGTTTACAGAGATAACCTGATTCCAGGTCTCAAGCGGCATGGTCTCAAGAGGACCACGCAGGTTGATGCCAGCGCAGTTTACCAGCACGTCGATATTTACATTATCAGCTTTGATCTGCTCCATGGCAGCATCAATAGAGTCTTTGCAGCCTACATCACAGGCAACAGCATGTACTCTGTTCTCGTTATTTACATCAATTTCCTTAACGGCTTTTTCAAGGGTCTCTTTATTTCTAGCCAGAATATAGATATTGGCGCCTTCTTTATAGAAAAGCTCAGAAATAGCACGACCAATACCGCGGCTGCCGCCAGAGATAATTGCATTTTTACCCTGTAATTTCATGTTTCATCCTCATTAAGTTAATGTATTAAAGCAGATCCTGCATGCAGGATCTGCCTTTGGTTGTTAAATTAAAGCTGTTGAGAACCAAGGAACTAGTACGAACAGCAAGAATACCATTACGAAGCCCACGAAGAATGGCAGTTCACCTTTGGCAATGCTGCCCATCTTCTGATGTGTTACAGAAGAGGCTGCAAAGAGGTTAACAGCAACTGGTGGGGTCATGGTACCAATAACGTTAGACATGGATACGATAAGACCAAAGTGAATAACGTTAATTCCAAGTGACTGTGCTACAGGCCAGAGCAGTGGTACTAAAAGTACACAGGTGGCAATACCCTCAAGGAAGGTACCAAATACTAAAAGAACTATGGCAACCAACAGACAGAAGGTAGTAGCTGACAGATTCATTGAGGTAATAAGCTCAATAAGATCGCCTGAGATACCTGCATAGGTAAAGAGCCATGAGAAGGCAGTTGAGGTGGCAATGATAAAGAGCACCATGGCTGAACCCTTGCCTGAGCTTACGATAACTTCATAAAGCTTTTGATTATCAAGCTCTTTGTAGACAAAGTAGCCAATGATAAAGGCATATACTACTGCAGCTGCGGCTGACTCGGTTGGGGTCATAAGGCCTGAGTAGATACCGCCAAGTACGATAACTGGCAGCATTACTGCTAAAAATGCTCTCTTAAGACCGCCATAAATGCCTGCTAGGGTCATTTTTTCATCAGAGCGTGGCCAGTTTTCCTTGTAGGCTAAGAATACACAGATAACAGTAAGCACCAGTGCAATCATAATACCTGCAACAAGACCGCCCTTGAACAGATCACCAATGGAGCTTGAGGTAATGGTGCCGTATACAACCATAATGATTGATGGTGGAATGATAGGACCAAGACCGCCTGCCACAGCTAAAAGACCTGCAGATCTCTGCTCTGGATAGCCACGCTTAATCATATCAGGATAGAGCATGGCGCCGATGGCAATAACGGTTGCAGGGGCAGAGCCTGAGAGGGCTGCAAAGAAGCCGCAGGCAATAATCATTACATAGAACAGACCGCCCTTTACATTACCTACTAAAGACTGGGCAAAATCTACAATACGTCTTGAAATACCGCCGTGAGTCATCAGGTTACCGGCCAGCACGAAGAATGGAATGGCCATAATTGATGATGAATCAAGGGCTGTAAAAATTCTCTGTCCTACGACAGTGATTGGCATATCGATATAATAGAGGGTGACCATAGTGGATACGCCAAGAGCCAGAGCAATTGGCACACCTATGACCAGCATTATAAGGAAGCCGCCGAAGAGAATTAAACCTGTCATAACTTATTTCTCCTCATGCTCTGAGTCAATAGGGGTTTTGAGCAGCACTAATAAAGCTATAATCTGCACTATGGTTATAAGAGCAAAAGCAAGTGGCAGTGATGCATATGGAATCCACATAGGCAGTGACATGGCAGCAGATACCTGACCTGATCTTATCTGCATATTTACAAGATCCATTGCTGTATAGCAGATGGCAATGGAGAAGCCTATGATAATTAATTTAACAATAATACGTAAAATACGACGTAGAGCTGGAGGGCATTTATCTGTAAATCCGGTGATGGCAATCTGTGAGCCGTCGCGCAGACCGGCCTCTGTGGCCAGAAGAGTTAAATATACCATGCAGTAGCGAGCCAGCTCATCAAACCAGGAAATACCGGCGCCAATAAAGTTACGGTTTACCACCTGAGCAAAGGCAGCTGCGGTCATAACAATAAAGCAAATGGCGATAATGGCATTTTCAATGCGCTGCAGGTTTGTTCCTATACTTTGCATACAAAAATCCTTACCAAATGAGTTTAAAAGAAAGAAACGGAAAAAATAGAGTGTGGTAAAAGATCTGCAGTTTCCTGCAGATCTTAACTTGTGGTAGATTAATTATTTAACACTGGCGATATCGCGCTTGAGGGCGTCGACCCACTCCTGTGGAACGTTGGCTCTTACCTTGCTCAGGGCAGGAACTACAGTGTCCTTAAGAGCGTCACGGTCAATCTCATAGAAGTTTACGTTGTTCTTCTTAAGCTCAACAACTGCATTATCGTTGATTTCCTTTAAGTTGTTACGCTGCCATGCAACTGCAGTCTTCATGGCCTCGTATACCTTTGGCTTTAACTCATCTGGGATCTTGTTCCAGGCTCTGTCAGATACACCAACTAAGATGTAGGTGAACTGGTGGTGAGTGAAGGTTACGTTCTTGATAACTTCATAGTAACGGTTGATAAGCATGTTGCCTACAGCGTTCTCACAGCCATCAATGGTGCCCTGCTGTAAAGCTGTATACTGCTCAGGTGCTGGCATTGGGGTGGCGATGGCGCCAAGTGAGTTGAAGGCTGCGATCTGCATCTTGTTTTCCATGGTACGGATCTTGTTGCCGTTAAAGTCCTTCATCTCTTTGATTGGGTTCTTTGAGAAGGTGTCACGGAAGCCTGACTCAAGCCAGCCTATGATGTGTACACCCTGAGCTGCTGCCTTTTCAGCAACTAACTTGCCAAACTCACCATCTGCTACAGCGTGAGCCTGCTCTGGAGTATCAAATAAGAAGAGTTCATCAAGAATTGACATCTCAGGGATGAACTGAGATAAAACAGTGTTAACCACAGTAATAACGTCTACAGTACCCATCTGTGCGCCTTCGTACATTTCACGCTCGCCGCCTAAGGTACCGCCGGCTAGAACCTGAACCTGAATCTTGCCGTCTGTAAGCTTGGCAAGTTCATCAGCAAATTTCTGACCGCCCATGGCGTATGATGAGGTTGCTGGATCCACAAATCCCATCTTTAATTTGATAACGTCATCAGCAAAAGCACCACTTGAAGCTAAAGCAGCACCCATTGCTGCAACCATAGCACACTTCTTGAAAAACTTCATAATACAAACTCCACTGTAAGTTGAAAGGTCATAGGCTGTGTTATCTGCCTATGGAATTAAGATAATATATTAATTACCCTTAATCAAACGTTTGAGTTATATTTTGTAATGTTGATCATATTTTAATAAGTAGTGATTTTATAAATATTTGATTTTTATGTAATTTAAATTTATAAATAAAAAGTGATGGTTTGCTTATTTTCCATTAAACGGAGCAGGTCTTTGCTCAAGATGCTCACCACATGACTGACGTACCACAAGATGCGGGATCATGGTTATATGCTGATGCGGATCTTTGGGATTTTTTATCTCCTGCAAAATAAGATGCGCTGCTGCCTTGCCAAGGGTGCTCTTTAACTGATGCACTGTAGTTAAAGGCACATGTATCATATTGGCAATATCAAGATCGTCATAACCTGCAAGACGCAGTTCCTCTGGCACGCGTATATTGTGATCCATACAGTAGCGCAGTACACCCAAAGCCACGTTGTCATTGATGGCAAAAATTGAATCAGGGTTATATTCAAGCAGTCTTGGGGTATTTTTATAGGCATCAAGATCGGTAGAATCAATATTGATAATAAGCCTTTCATCAACTTTAATCTTATGCCTTGCCATCACATCTGTAAAACCGCGCAGTCTGTCTATGGTGGTCTTGTTTTCAACACGGCCAAGCATTAGGCCTATACGGCGGCAGCCTAATTGCACCATATGTTCAAAAAGGGCACTTGAACCGCGATAGTTGTCATTGGTGACAGAGGAGAGTTTATCACTTATGGCATTGTCAATCTGTACTACAGGAGTTCCTGTTGCAGCAATGGAGAGCAGTGTCTCCTCTGTTGCTGTAAGCGAGATTATAATGATGCCGTCAACTCTGCGTGAGAGCAGAAGTTCAATATAGTTCTGCTCGGTTTTGGCCGATCGGTTGGCATTGCACAGAATTACACTGTAGCCTTGCTCATCAAGATAGGTATTGATACCTTTGACAATAAAAGAATAATAGCGTGATGTGATATCAGGAATAATCATGCCTATGAGCTTGGTTTCATTGGTGATAAGTGACTGCGCTATGGCATTTTTCCTGTAGCCCATCTCCTGACAGGTTTTAAGTATTTTATCGCTGAGCTCTTTTGACACACCTTTTTTGCCGTTTAAGGCGCGTGATACTGTAGATGGCGTAACATTAAGCTTTTTAGCTATATCTTTTATACTTATCATGATTGATATCCATGCACACAAATCTAGATTTAAGCTAGCAAAATACGCAATTTTAGTCAAACGTTTGACCATTTTATGTAGTAAATCTGTGACTTTTATGTAAAAACATCAAAGTTTTAAACTCAACTTAAGGCCACATAGTATTAAAAAGCATGACAAAATCAGGATCTGTGGCTTAAAAGAGTAAGATTTTTTAGTGAAAAGAGAGGGGCTTATATGCTCAAGATTTGAGTGCAAGGATGCAGGACTAGGTTTTATCAAAAGCGCCAACCTGGGCTTTTATTATGATACACAAGATAGTTGCGCATATTTATAAAGAAGATCAGATAGTCTTAGCGCAGAGAATGTAAAAGTTCCAGATAAAAAAGGGCGCTGCACAGCGCCCCATTTTAAAGAATTAATTACTGCTGTTTAAAGTCATCAGAGATATCGCGACCAAACCAGCGCATACTTATCTCTTTAAACTCACCTGATTTCTGCACATCGCTTAAGGCCTTGTTGAGCCTGTCTAAAAGCTCCTTGTTGCCTTTGTTTACAGCTATGCCGTAATACTCGCTGTCACCTGTGGTAATTTTTTTGGAGACAATATCATTACCCTTGTAATTGTTTAAAAAGAAGTCATTTACAGGGCTGTCATTTAAAGCAGCTATACAGCCGCCGTTTTGCAGCTCCAAATAGGTATCAGGAGGGGAGTTGAACTGCTTGAGCTTGGCTTTTTGCAGCTGCTTTTGAGCATACAGAGCACCTGTGGTGCCAATCTGCAGACATACATCATGACCTTCAAGATCCTCGATATTGTTAACCCTGTCGGCATCTTTTTTGTTAACAAGCATGGTCAGACCACACATATAGTATGGATCGGAAAAATCTACCTTTTTAGCTCTTTCTTCTGAAATGGTAAAGCCTGAGATGATAAGGTCAATATTATCAGTCATAATGGCAGGTATAAGACCGTCAAAAGGCAGTGCATTGACCACAACCTCATCATAGCCCATAGCCTTGCCCATGGCACGTATCAGATCAAGGTCAAAGCCTATGAGCTTGCCTTTATCATCAATGTAGGTAAAAGGGGCAAAAGCAGCCTCACAGCCAACCTTTAATACTCTATGTCCGGCATTGTCAGCCTCGCTTTGTGCGCTGTGCGCATTTAAAGAAAAGGTTGCCATAGTAATGGCCATGGCCAGTTTTTTCATTTTGCCCTGCATACATTCTCCTGTTTTATAAGTAGGCTTTAAAATATAATATGTATTGTAGCGTATATTTTCAGGACATTTTATCAAAACTTAAGAGCAAGCAGAGAACTTATATCAGTATTATCTTTTTGCTATTATATGAAAATAAGCGCTTAGGCTGTAGATGAGTATATCACGATGGAGAATGATTATATGCAAGATTCAAAATCTACGCAGGACAATGTTGATGCACAGGGACTGTCACAAGATGAGACAGGTGGCTTTATAAGTGACAAAGATAAGAAAAATAAAGAGTCTGGATTTAGGGCATTAAATAAGTTTGAAGCAAAAGCAAAGACCTCTAATTTAAAAAATGGTGCTAAAGAAACCAAGCCCTTTAACATAACCTGGCATGCCATGATTTTAGCAGGTCTTGGTCTTTTGCTATTAATTCCTCAGCTGTTTTTCAATCTGCTCTTAGATGAGCGTCAGGAATATCTGTATAAGGCTAAATATGCAATAATGAGCCCCTGGGGTGATGAGCTTGACATAGGTGCACCTGTTATCTGCATTCCCATATATAAATCTGTAGGAGAGAAAACAGAAGAGTCAGAGCTGTATATTTTTGCCGATAAAATGGATACCAGTATTGATATTGACGTCACTGAGCGCAAAAAAGGTTTTTATGCAGCCTCGGTCTATACAGCCAGTGTCAGTTACAAAGGTAGCTTTAGCATGACAGATTTATTTGATGTCCTTGATAATTATCAGATCTCTGGCAGGCCTTATCTTAAAATACTGCAGGATGAAAATTCTGTTATTGATAAAATAAATAAAATCAGCTTTGCAGGTAAAGAGTTTGAGGCAGAATCTGGAAAAGGAGCTTTTGGCCTTGATTCTATACAGATACCTCTTGATACATCCCATCTAGATGAGGAGCAGATATCAGGCAGATATGATATTGATGTGTCTTTAATCTATCGCGGTGGTGAACATTTAAGCTACAGGTCTCTTGCAAGAAACAACAGCATTTTAATCAAAGGCAAGGGCATAGAGCCAGGCTTTGAGGGGGATGCCTTGCCATCAAAGAGCAATATTGAGGAGCATAATTTTGATGCTTTGTACAATATCTCCAATATAACCACAGGCATGGCACGCTATTTAATCGATGACAATATAAGCTCAAAAGTGGCTAAAACCATATCATTAAATTTAAAGCAGGGCTTTGATCAGTATACGCTGGTGGAGAGACTGACAAAGTATGTCCTTTTATTTATAGCCATTACCTTTGGTACAGTCTTTGTTTTTGAAATGGTAACCAGACGCTTTTTAAGCTCTCTGCAGTTTATTATCATAGGTCTTGCGCTTATTATGTTCTACATGGTACTGCTCTCACTTAGTGAATATGTCATTTTCTCTCTATCCTATCTGATTGCAGCTCTTATCATGGTGTGCATGATAAGTCTGTATATAAAGGCACTGTTTAAAGACAAACGCCTTACTGTAATAATGTTTATTATGATGAGCGGCACCTACGGTATCTTATTTGCCATCATACATTCACACAATTATGCTCTTATCATTGGAACAGCCACTATGCTGGTTCTGCTTGGCGTGATTATGTATATAACATCAAAACTTGGACTTACAGAGGTTAAGGAGTCGTAAATATACAGGACAATAAAGGGGCGGCATTATTATGCTGCCTTTTTTTATGACAGCTGCTTTTACTTTGCAAAATAATATTTTTATTTTAAAAATCAGGCTATTGCTTATAGTAGTAATTAAATTTTAATAAATAGTTCATATTTTAAATAATCAGTAGAAAATATGTTCTTATATTACTTATTTTTGCTCTTTTTATCTGTTAATATTTATAGGTGATTTTTACAGTGGAGAGGCTCAATGAATCAAAAGAGTGATAAAAACAATAGCAATGAGCTTATAAGTACAGACAAAGACTGTAAAGAGCATGATAAAGATCATAAATCAGATGATACATTTAACTGCTCTAGTGAGCATACACAAGCTCAGGCAGATGTAAGGATGGCTGAGGATAAAAAGTTAAATACTTACATGCGTATTAAAGATCTATATGGCTTTATAAAGCAAAAAGGCATATTACATAAAATTACACTGCATTTTATTATTATGGCATTCATAGGATGTTTAGTACTTGTGCCTATGAATATTTTTAACGACCTTATAGAAGATCGCAAAGGGGTATATAAGCAGGATAAAGAGTATTTTATGAAGCTGCATGGGCCGTATTTAATTATAGCATCCCCTATAATCTATATACCTCTTTATAAAAAAACACAAATTAAATTAGCTAGAAGATCTGTCATAGAGAACAAAAGGCTTATAATTATTGCAGATACAGTGAAGACTACTGTAGATCTTAAAATCAGCCCTAAAAGCCATGGTCTGTATAAAGGCAATGCCTTTAGTGCAGATGTCAGATATAAGGGAATTTTTTCCCTGAAAGAATTTGAAGAGGCTTTAGATGATAATTTTGAGGTGGGCACACCTTCTCTTTTTATATCGCAGAATAAGAATATAGCCATTAATGCCATAAATAAAATTGAAGTATGCGGCACTAAGTTTAAGGTTGAGTCAGAAGAAATTGGTTATGGTCTTGGTTATGTGCAGGCAGATATTCAAAGCGCATTTTTAAAGGCCAGAAAAGGATCGGGTGTGGTTGACTTTGATATATCGCTAGTCTACCAGGGAACACAGGGGCTTACCTTCAGGAACTTTTCAAAACGAAATGAAGTTTCTATAAAAGGTACAGGTGCAGAGCCTTTTCTCAGACCTTATCTCAAGTCTGTAAGAGATGTAGCTGCAAAACCTATACAAAGCCACATTGCCGATAAATCCTTTTGCCTTGAATATGACATGTCAAGGACAGACAATGTCAGCAATTACAAAAATATGCATACCTATCTGCTGCTAAAGAAAGCGCCTGGCGTAGGCCTTGATTTTAAGGAATATGAGTATATGGGCTTTAGTCTGATTGATAGGTTAATAGACTATGTGTTTTTATTTGCAGCTGTGGTCTATACAGCAATTTTTGCCTTTGAAATTACAGTGCGACGTTTTTTAAATGTTCTGCAGCTTGGTGTGCTTGGGCTTGCTCTTTGTATGTTCTATCTGCTGCTTTTGGCTGTAAGTGAGTTTGTACTGTTTGCCTATGTCTATGCTTTTGCAACCCTGGCAGTGGTGATCATGACCGGCGCCTATATACATGCCTTATTCAAGAAAAAAGTCTATACGCTTGTCATGCTGTGTATTATGTGTGTAACTTATTTTATGTTATATGTGATTTTGCATATACAAAATTACGCTTTAATTATAGGCACAGGCTTTATGCTTTTAATACTTGCTCTTGCAATGTATGCCACAACAAAACTATCACTTGTGGAGATTAAACGTTAGATGACAGGCTAAAAGAGTAAAAGGTAGCAGTTTGTACAAAAACAGGCTACCTTTTTTTATTGATAAAACAAAGCTTTTTGTTAAATCTCTTAGCAAAAAATAATAAAAAAATATATAATACAGCGTTTATTAACTTATCATGGACTGAGTTTTTATATGCCTTTTTACGAGTACAGGTGCAAAAGTTGCGGTCAGATGCTGACTGTAATGCAGGGGATTAAGGAAAAGCCTCTTGTGCACTGCGACAACTGCAATAGCGATTCTCTGATTAAAATGATTTCAAGAACCTCCTTTGATCTAAAGGGAGGCGGCTGGTGTGGTACCACTGCATCAAACAAGGCTAAAGCTCAATCTAGTGCAGAGAGCGGTGCTGCTACTTCATGCGCCTGCAATGCCTGCCCTCATAAACAATAAGAGGCACTTTTATATGTCAATGCGTACACATTACTGTTCAGATGTAAATCTCAATCACGCCTCAAGTGAGGTGACACTGTGCGGCTGGGTCAACCGTCGCCGCGATCTTGGTAATCTGATTTTTATCGATCTGCGTGACAGAACTGGACTTGTGCAGGTGGTTTTCGAGCCTGATAATGCTAATCTGCATGCTCTTGCCTCCACACTGCGCAATGAGTTCTGCATTAAAGTCAAAGGCGTGGTCAAAGCCAGACCAGATGATCAGGTAAATTCCAAGATGGCCACAGGTGCAATTGAAATTTATGCCTCAGATCTTGAGATTTTCAATAAGGCTGGTGTATTGCCTCTTGATTTCAATCAGGACAATTCAGAAGAGCAGAGACTGCGTTATCGCTATTTAGATCTGCGCCGCCCTGAGATGGTACGTATGCTAACCACCAGAGCTAAGATTACCCGTTATGTAAGAAATTATTTAGACAGCCATGGCTTTTTGGATATTGAAACACCAATGCTGACCAAGGCCACCCCAGAGGGTGCCCGTGACTATCTGGTGCCATCACGTATCCATCATGGCAAATTCTATGCTCTGCCACAGTCACCACAGCTGTTCAAGCAGCTTTTAATGATTGCAGGCTATGACAGATACTATCAGATTGTAAAATGCTTCCGTGATGAGGATTTAAGAGCTGACAGACAGCCTGAGTTCACTCAGATTGATGTTGAGACCTCCTTTATGAGCGCTTTAGATGTACGCGCTGTTATGGAGGATATGATAGTAGGTCTGTTCAAGGAAATTGCAAATTACGATTTAGGCACTCTGCCTGTCATGACCTGGGATGAGGCCATGGATCGTTTTGGCTCTGACAAGCCTGATCTGCGTATTGACTATGAGCTGCACATTCTCTGCGATGCTGTAAGAAATACAGAATTTAAGGTGCTCTCTGGCCCTGCCAATGATAAAAACGGCAGAGTAGTGGGTTTTGCCCTGCCAGGTGGTGCCTCATTGACCCGCCGTGAGATTGACAATTACACAGACTATGTCAAGAAGATGGGTGGCTCAGGTCTTATCTGGATTAAGGTTAATGAGCTCGCCAAAGGAGCCGAGGGTCTGCAGTCATCTGTAGCCAAGCATTTAACTGCCGATGAGCTTTTGGCTCTGGTCAATGGCTGTATGGCCAAAGATGGCGACATAGTCTTTATCGGCGCCGGTGAGAGAGTAAAGACTCACAGCGCTATAGGTGCACTGCGCGTACAGACTGCAAAAGACAAAGGACTTATAGCAGATGGCTACAAGGCACTATGGGTAATTGATTTCCCAATGTTTGAGATGACAGAGGAGGCAGGTCTTACTGCCATGCATCATCCATTTACAGCTCCTGCCAATGCCACACCAGAGCAGCTTATTGAAAATCCTATGGCTGTTTATGCTGATGCCTATGATCTTGTTATCAACGGTTATGAGTCAGGTGGCGGCTCTGTACGCATCTACGATCAGAAGATGCAGCAGGCTGTATTTAAAGTGCTCGGTATTTCAAATGAAGAGGCTCAGGAGAAATTTGGCTTCCTGCTTGATGCCTTATCATTCGGTGCTCCGCCACATGCTGGTTTAGCCTTTGGTCTTGATCGCGTAACCATGCTTTTAACCGGCACAGACAATATACGTGATGTAATTGCCTTCCCTAAGACTACAGCTGCCGCCTGTCTGATGACTCAGGCTCCAAATCTGGCATCTGATGAGGCTTTAAACGAGCTTGCAATTACTGTAACAGATATAGAAAAATAATAGATAAAACACCTGCTCTGTAAAGCAGGGCAGGGGTTTGTACCATTTATGAGGATATAACATGGCTGGACATTCCAAGTGGGCCAACATTAAATTCAGAAAGGCCGCTCAAGATGCCAAGAAAGGCAAAATTTTTACCAAACTTATTCGTGAAATCACTACAGCCGCCCGTTTAGGCGGTGGTGATGAGGGTTCAAATCCAAGACTGCGCTCAGCTGTTATTTCAGCTCTGTCACAGAACATGACCCGTGACACCATCAAAAGAGCCATTGAAAGAGGTGTAGGCGGTGGTGAAGGTGCCGATCTTGAGACCATTGTCTATGAGGGCTATGGTGTAGGCGGTGTGGCTGTTATGGTTGAGTGCATGACAGACAACAGAAACCGTACAGCCTCAGATGTACGCCACGGCTTTACCAAGTTTGGCGGCAATCTTGGCACCACAGGCTCTGTAAACTATCTTTTCACCAAGCGCGGTGTTATAAACTTCATTCCTGATGAAAACGGCAAGGTCTGTGTAGATGAAGATACCGCCATGGATATTGCCCTTGATGCAGGTGCTGATGATGTTGTAAGCAATGATGACGGTTCAATTGATGTCTACACCACTCCTGAGGCTTTTGCCAATGTGGTTGATGCTTTTGCCGCCAAGGATATCAAGCCTAGCAATGCTCAGGTAACCATGACAGCATCAACAGAGACAGCTTTGGATGCTGAAACTGCTGTCAAGTTCTTAAAGATGATCGATCTGCTTGAGGATTATGATGATGTGCAGGAGGTTTACCACAATGCCATCATTCCTGATGACGTTCAGTTAGATTAAGGCAGCAGTATGGGAAAAGGTGCAGGGCGGAGAATTTACTGCTTTGCACTGATTTCTATCATATATGGCAATTTTAAGAAAAATATACTCTAAGAATTTGCTTTTTAGCACTTTGTAAACTATAAATTAAAAGCCGCGCAACAGAGAAATCTCTTGCGCTTTTTGCCTATAGGCAAATACTTTATTGTAATGGCTCGGTTTTAAAACACGTTTTTGTGTAAGTTTAGCAGCATATGCATTATGCCATACGATAAATTAAGTCTGTAGCTTTGGCTTGCAAGCTCACCTGCGTGGGCTTTTCATTAGCTCAAACATTTATGAGCTTTAGCTTTAATTTAAGTAGATGGAAAGTATGGACAATAACTCAGCAAGTACAGAATTTAAGCAGTTAATAGCCAGAGGTAAAGAGCAGGGTTACCTTACCATTGAGGAAATCAATGATTTAATTCCACCTGACATTATAAGTGGAGATCAGCTCTCAGTCTTTATTCAGACATTTATCGATATGGGTATCAATGTCTGTGAAACACCGCCTGATCCTGATGACATTCTTTTAAATGATACCTCAACCTCAGTTGAGGATGATGTGGAGACTGTAGCTAATCAGCTTGACAGCTCAGTTGAGATTGGAAGAACCACCGATCCTGTGCGTATGTATATGCGCGAGATGGGCAATGTCTCGCTTTTAACCCGCAAGGATGAAATTGAGATCTCAAAACGCATCGAGCGTGGTACCAATGATGTACAGATGTGCGTGGTTGAATATCCACAGGCTATGGAGGAGCTCTTTAGGCTCTATGATGCCTCATGCCTTGAAGACGCTGAAATAAGACTTGCTGACATTGTTGTAGGCTTTGCTGAGAATAGCCTCTCTGATGATACTTTAGATGAGTCCCTTATAGATGATAGCGACAATATTGAGGATATTGACAATATTGATATTGACGCTGACGATGATGACGATTTAAAGCTCTCAAAAGACTCTGGAAAAGAGGGTAGAGGCAAGAATGCCGATTTAGATGATGAGGATGACGATGATGTAGCTGATGATAGCGTTGATGGCAGCTCCACTCCATCTGACAACGGTCCTGATCCGGAAATTGCCCAGGCCAAATTCACCGAGCTTAGAGTTCAGTTTGACAAGGTTATGGCTGCACGTGCCAAAAAGGGTGCAGTAGCTGAGCGCAAATATCAGGAGGAGCTTGCCAAGCTCTCTGAGATTTTCTCAACATTCAGGCTTGTGCCTCAGCAGCTTGAATCACTACTCTCACGCATGCACGATATGATGGATAGAATCAAGCGTCAGGACAGACGTATACGTGAGATCTGCGTCAACCGATGCGGTATGAAGATCGAAGATCTTAAGGCTTTATACACAGACTCTGGCATGGAGGCTGATATTGCCTGGTTTGAAAAGGCCCTCAAGTCCAAAAAGGCTTATGCCAACAAGCTCAAAGACTATCGCCGTGAAGTTGAGGATTGTGTCAATGCCTTAATGTCAGTTGAGGCTGAGTCAGGTATTACCATATCCCGTCTGCGTGATATCTCCCGTCGTGTCATGATGGGTGATGCCATGGCTAAAAAGGCTAAAAAGGAGATGGTTGAGGCCAATCTGCGTCTGGTTATCTCCATTGCCAAGAAATACACCAACCGCGGTCTGCAGTTTTTAGATCTGATTCAAGAAGGCAATATTGGTCTTATGAAGGCTGTGGATAAGTTTGAGTACAGACGTGGCTATAAGTTCTCAACCTATGCCACCTGGTGGATCAGACAGGCCATTACCAGATCTATTGCCGATCAGGCCCGCACTATACGTATTCCTGTACATATGATTGAGACTATCAACAAGCTCAATCGTATTTCACGCAATATGCTACAGGAGAAGGGACGTGAGCCAACACCAGAGGAGCTCTCTGTCAAGATGGGGCTGCCTGAGGATAAGATCCGCAAGGTTATGAAGATTGCCAAGGAGCCAATCTCACTTGAGACTCCTGTAGGTGACGATGATGATTCACATCTTGGAGATTTTATTGAGGACAGTTCAATTATAGTCCCAGCCGAGGCTGCCACCTCTGAGAGCCTGAAAAATGCCATTAACACAGTGCTCAATGATATGCCGCCACGTGAGGCACAGGTACTGCGTATGCGTTTTGGTATAGGTATGCCATCTGATCATACTCTTGAGGAGGTAGGTCGTCAGTTTGGTGTAACCCGTGAGCGTATCCGTCAGATTGAGGCCAAGGCTTTACGTAAACTGCGCCATCCTTGCAGATCAGCAGGCCTGCGTGGCTTCCTGGATTAAAAGACAGTAAAACAAAAGGCCCGGATTTCTGGGCCTTTTTGCATTCTGTTGAGTAGGTATTCCTAGAGTACGTAGCCTAAAGACTGACGCAGCATAGCGCCCGCACCTAACAATCCTGCCTTGGTATCTGTAATTACATAAACAGGGATCTTCTTTAGATACTCTTTGAATCTGCCCTTGTCTTCAAAGGCCTGACGGAACTGAGAGTTTTTAAAATAATCAATAAAGCGAGGTACAATACCGCCTGCAATATAGACGCCACCAAAAGTACCTGTGGTTAAAGCCAGGTTGCCACCAAAACGACCCATAAGCTTGCAGAAGGTATCTAAGGCCTCGACACAGTCTGGATCTGGATTGTTGGACAGAGCTCTTGCTGTTATATCAGGTGGGGTAAGCTTCTCATTAAGTCTCTCTTTTGACATGGCAATAGCCTCATAGAGATTTAACAGACCCATGCCTGAGAGTACACGCTCTGCAGAGACGTGGCCGATACGGGCACGCAGAGCCACAAGAATCATATCCTCGTACATAGAGGAAGGGGCTAAATCCACATGACCACCTTCACCTGAAAGAGGGATCCACTCAGTACCATGATGGATAAGATGGGCCACACCAAGACCAGTGCCTGCACCATAGACGGCAATAGGGGCCTTAGGATCTGCCTCACCGCCGCCGATTTTAACCAGATTGCTCTTATCAAGTACAGGTACAGACATAGACATGGCTGTAAAGTCATTGATGACAATAAGCTTGTCTAGGTTTAATGAAGTCTTTAACTGTGACTGTGAAAACTCCCATGGATTATTAGTCATTTTGACATAGTCACCAGTAATTGGGCAGGCTATGGCAATACATGCCACTTTAAAGTCTCCGCCTGAATCCTGTTTGAATTTTAAAATAACCTCCTCAAGTGATTCATTATCAGTTGAGGAATAGATAATAGGTGTTGAGATGGTGCCATCTTCAAGATTGCACAGAGCAAGACGGGCATTGGTGCCGCCGATGTCACCGACTAGAGCGTGACCTTTTAATAGTTCCATAGAGTTCTCCTTTATCAGATAACTCTAGCATAGCAAAAAAAGAAATACCTGTGTGAATTGTTTTAAATAAAAGTGAAAAGCACCTGTTTCCAGGTGCTTTGATAAAAGTGTTTAATTAAGAGTAAAATTAATATTATTTAGGTGAACTCTGAGCCATAATCTGTGAGATATAGGACATAGAAGAGTTGTAACCTGCAATCAGGTTGTCAAGGCTTGCGTACTTCTGACGCAGACCCTCTTCATACTTGGCCAGAAGCTCAGCATTGCTTGCCTCTTTCTTGCCGATATCCTTGTTCTCAGTCTGCAGTCTGTCCTCACGCTCGGCTAAAATACCACCTGACTTGGTGTAGTCTTTTACCAGAGTCTCAAACTTGTTGATAAGGCTCTTCTCACCTGAGAAGGCATTAACTACCTGATTGTAGTTGTCCTTAAGTGACTCTTTGAACTTGGTTGAATCAAGTGATAAGGTACCATCCTTTTCAAACTTGATACCCATGTTGAAAATTGATAGAGCATCTTTACCTGCAGCTGCAGCATCTGAGCCATAGGTGGTAATCATGTTTGACATGGCATACTGCATGCTCTTGACCATTGAGTCACCAGCAAGCTCACCACCGTCGTAGTTGTTCTTGCCGTCCTCATAGGTATTGCGCTTGTAAAGTTCATCCATGGTCTTGTGCAGAGCATTATAGGCATCTATAAACTCCTGCATCTTCTTGGTTACAGCCTCGGCATCCTCGGTCAGCTCAACAGAGTTGGTCTTAAAGTTACCCTTATCATCCTTCTCTGATACCTTGGTGGCAGTAATGGTAATACCAGATACCTGAGTATCAAAGACGTTGGAGTCATTGGCAATCTCATGACCGTCTACAACGATAATGGCATCTTTACCATCTTCTCTTTTCATGCTTGCAGACTTGAATACATCAAGGCTAGCATCACCGGAAGTTGTAATCTCCATCTTGGATTTTCCAGCACCGGTTACGCCAGAGTCAATGCTCAGCTCGACTCCATTCTTGGTCTTTACGATATTGGCGGTAACACCAATATTGTTGTCATTGATCTTGCGACGGATGCTGTCAATGGTATCGTCTTTATCTACGTTAATCTCAAGAATTTTATTCTTGCCGTCTGCACCTTTAATACCGGTATCAATAGTAATCTTACCGGCTCCATACTTTTTGTCAGCATCGGCAATAGTGGTCTTTAATTTTTCTGAAGAAGCCAGCTGCTTTACGGCAATATCGTGATACATATTGGTAGCATCTTTATTGCCCTTTACAGTGAAGAATGGATCCTTTTCAGGCTGATTGGTAGTGATTTTACGCTCGTTAAAAGCACTGCCCTCAGTGAAGGACTTCATTGACTTCTGGAAAGTCTCAAGGGCTGACTTTAATTTGCCAACACCTGAAATTTCAATATTGTTCTCTTCCTTGCGGATGATAAGTGATCTGTTAAGCTGAGTCTGCTTTGCTTTAACACTGGCAGCAATAATCGACTCAAAATCAATGCCTGAGGCAACACCAGCTGAGGTAATTGAGGCCATTTTAAACTCCTATTCTTTTTTTTGGTATCTTTGCAAGATAAATGCCAAAATTAAAGATAAATTAAACACTGATATTTATATCTTATATTATCGGATATTAAAGACAAAACTTTAATGTTTTTTTTAAAAAATAAAAAATTTTTTTTGCTGCTGGCAGGGGGGAATAGATGCCTGACTACATGGCACAGTCAGGCATCATGGGAGGTAACTATTCAAGCAGGAATCTGTGCAGTTCTATAAGAGCATCATTGGCATTGTTCTCATCTACTAAGAAGCACAGATTGTGTGATGAGGCGCCATAGCAGATCATGCGCACGGCAAATTTTTCAATTGCATCAAAGGCCTTGGTGGCAGTTCCTGCAGTTTTTGACATTTCATTGCCGATAATGGCAACAAGTGACAGACCGCTTTCAATTTGCACATGGCAGAATTCTCTGAGCTCTGCAATCATCTCATCGGAGATGGAACTGATACCTGAGGTCTGAGAACCTGCATCTAAAGTTACAGCAATGGAAACTTCAGAGGTGGAGACAAGATCAATTGACTGCTTGTATTTGGCAAATATACCAAAGACTTTGGCAAGAAAACCTGATGCACCTACCATTTTAGGGCTTGCAAGTACGATAAGAGTCTGATTTTTGCGCAAAGCCACAGCTCTAAACGGTGGCTTTGACTCTGTCTGTGGACGTACCCAGGTACCACCTTTCTCTGGCTCCTTGCTTGAGCCTACATAGACAGGTATACCGCGGCGCACAGCAGGCACGAGGGTTGAAGGGTGGAGAATCTTGGCACCAAAGGTGGCCATTTCTGCTGCCTCAAGATAGGTAAGCTCGGCAATTGGCTTGGCATGTGGTACCAGACGCGGATCTGTTGTATATACACCTGGCACATCAGTCCAGATAGAAATTGTGGCAGCACCTGCAGCCTCGCCTAAAAGGGCAGCAGAATAGTCTGATCCGCCTCGGCCTAGGGTTGTGGTCTGTCCTTCAGAGTTTGATCCTATAAAGCCCTGTGTTACAACAATTTCATCATTGTTTAAAAGAGGCAGTAAATGCTGACGGCTCAGATGTCCTAAAACCTCAACTAAAGGCTGTGAGCAACCAAAGGCTGAGTCGGTGCGCATAATGGTGCGTATGTCAAACCATTTAGCCTTGTGACCTCTTTTATTGAAGACTTCACAGATAAGATATGAAGATAAAAGCTCGCCGTGGGATACTATTCTGTCAGTCAGTGCATCTGAACGGCCCATTGTGGCCTCAACAGCAAGATTGCAAATCTCTTTTAAGTGATCTTCAATATAGCTATTGCATCTGTCTTTTACGTCATTATCAAAGTGAGCTGTAATTTCAGTGTGAATCTCTCTTAATTTGGCTAATTTCTCATCACGCTTATCTTTATCTAAGGCACCTGATGCCAGCTCTACTAAAATATTTGTCACACCTGCACAGGCAGAGACCACAACAAGACGTGTATTTGGGTTTGAGGTTACAACAGCTGCAGAAGAATTCATAGCCTCATAATTTGCAACTGAAGTGCCGCCAAACTTTGCAATATCTAAGTTTTCCATTTAAAAACCACTTAACAATAAATATAAACCTGTAAAAAAATCTTATACTTGACTTAGGTCCGGTGCAAGGCTTTTGCGCTAAAAAGTAAAGTTTTGGTGCGTCATTATAAAAGAATCTAAAGTGCAGTGTAAAAATGGTGCATTGTAGGTATAAAGTAGGCAGAAAAAAGTATAAGTAACTTATACGCAATAGAGGACAGGTTCTATAATCTCTTCTAATCGTTATAGCCAAAGATTTTAAAATACAGATAAAAGTACTTCATTTATCAATTAAAAAACCGCCTGAGGCGGTTTTTTAGATTAATCTATAGATGAATCATCTGATGATGAGCCAAAATCACCGCCCATCTCATCTTCAGCACCAACTGAGCACAGACGGTGCAGTCTGCGTGGCTGAATAACCTGCAGGTATTTTTTAAAGACCTTGGCATTAGGATCGGTAATAACATTGCTGCCGTGCAGCTGCTCTAAAAATACTTTTTCTGTCTCATCAGCAGGCTGACGAATGCCCTGATGCAGTTCCATCATGGCTGTGCCGCACTGCTCAAGAATGGTTGATTCACGAATTGAGAACTCACCTGAACGGCGTATGCCTCGTGCAAAATGCTGGAAGTCGTTAAATAGCTTTTCTGACTCAAAGCTCATCTTTGTCTTTCCTCTGTGGATATACAAGATCTGCAGTCTATGGTTTTAGATGTATATTAAAACACCCAAGATAACAGTCCAAATTTAATTTAGTTGTGTATTCTATCAAAAGCGCGGGGATTTTTTACAAAATATTGTTGTATTTAACATTATTTTTGCATTTAAGATGCGATAACATTTGAGCCTTTTTAATGCCTTTGTTAGAATTGTAAAAAGAATTGTAATATTTTTTAAGTAATTATGTGCTAGGAGCAGGCGATGGATGAAAAGGTAGAAGAGAGAATTCCACGCAATTTTATAACAGATATCATAGATGAAGATTTAAAAAATGGCCGAACACAGTCAGTGGCCACCCGTTTTCCGCCTGAGCCTAATGGTTATTTGCATATAGGTCATGCCAAATCAATCTGCTTGAACTTTGGTCTGGCCCGTGATTACAACGGTACATGCAATCTGCGTTTTGACGACACCAATCCTGAAAAAGAGGATATGGAATATATAAAGTCCATTGAAAATGATGTTAAATGGCTGGGCTTTAACTGGTCAGGCGCCATACGCCACTCATCAGATTATTTTGAAATGCTCTTTGGCTTTGCCATGGAGCTGATTCAAAAGGGTCTTGCCTATGTTGATGAGAGCACACCAGAGCAGATTAAAAATATGCGCGGTACCCTAAAAGAGCCAGGTGTCAATTCACCTTACAGAGATAGATCTGTTGAGGAGAATGCAAGACTGTTTCAGGATATGCGTGATGGCAAGTTCAAAGAGGGTGAGGCCTGTCTGCGTGCCAAGATAGACATGGCATCTCCATTTATGTGTATGCGTGATCCTGTAATCTATCGTGTACGCTATGCCGCCCATGCCATGACAGGCGACAAGTGGTGTATCTATCCTATGTATGATTTCACCCACTGTATCTCTGATGCCATAGAGAATATCACACACTCAATCTGTACTCTTGAGTTCCAGGATAACAGACGTCTTTATGACTGGGTGCTTGATAATATATCCATCAAGGCCCGTCCTCATCAGTATGAGATGAGCCGCCTCAATCTTGAGTATTCAATCACCTCAAAGAGAAAACTTAATCTTTTAGTTGACAAGGGTGTCGTTGACGGCTGGGATGATCCTAGACTTACCACTATCTCAGGTCTGCGTCGCCGTGGCTATACACCAGCCTCCATAAGAGAGTTCTGCCGCCGCATTGGTGTGACCAAGCAGGAGAACACCATTGAGATGAGCGCTCTTGAGTCATGCATCAGAGAGGATCTCAATGTCAATGCCCCACGCGCTATGGCCGTATTGCGTCCATTGAAGCTCATTATTGAAAACTATGGTCAAGAAGGTGTCGAGGCTACAAGTTTTGAGGTACCAAATCATCCTGATCATCCTGAGATGGGTACACGCTGCATTTCATTCTCAAAGGAAATCTATATTGATGAGGCTGACTTTAGAGAAGAGGCCAACAAGCAGTACAAGAGATTAAAGCTAGGTCATGAGGTCAGACTGCGTCATGGCTATATCATAAAGGCCATCTCCTGTGACAAGGATGAAAACGGCAGGGTTGTATGTGTACATGCCGAGGCTGTACCACACTCAGCTGGTGCTGACGTTGAAGGTCACAAGCCAAAGGGTGTAATTCACTTTGTAGATGCAAATAACTGCTTTAGAACCGATGTGTATCTGTACTCACGTCTGTTCAAGGAGCCAAATCCTGCTGCCTTTGATGATTTCTTATCAACAGTTGATGAAAACTCTCTTGAGATTATCAAGGATGCTGCCTTGGAGCTGTCTTTAAAGGATGCTGTGGTAGGTCAGAGCTTCCAGTTTGAGCGTGAGGGTTATTTTTGTGTCGATTCAAAACACTTCAAGCCTTCACAGCCTGTATTCAATTTAACCGTGGCACTGCGTGAAACCAAGAAAGTAGTGGCTTAACTTACATTTAAGGAGTTTAAAATGTCTGATAATGAATTTGAACAAACTGAAGAGGTTGCAGCCAGCGCTCCTATGGGTAGCGATTTTGAAGTTGCTTTTTCCATGCATGCAGAGACTCCACTTGAGAGATCATTTGATAAGGCAGAACACTGGCTCAAATCAGGCGTTAAACCTAATGACATCTATCTTGAAGACAGAAAAATCGGTGTTATCAACTTTAGAAAGGTAATGCGCGATCCTCTTTTAATTCAGGCTGGTGTGGATAGATTTATTGATTTTCGCTGTTCACTTACAATGTCTAATTCAGATGTGGATGCTGTATTTTCTTCTGTATGCTACTATGATGCAGAGGACAGTGAGCCTACCTATATCAATCAGTATGATCCTGAGCTCAACTCGATAAAAGAGGTGCTCAATATGGTAAGCAACAATCTGTTCACCTATCTGCAAAAGCCACTTTTGCGCACAGATGGAAACTAATGCAGTCAGGGCAGTTTAACTGCCCTTTTAAGTATAACGGGATTTAATATGTCCAATCTTCTTGTAACCGGAGCAGCTGGTTTTATAGGATCTAACTATGTCTTTTATCACAGAGATTTAAGACCTGATGATACCATTGTAGTGCTTGACGCTCTTACCTATGCCTCAATCATAGAAACCATAAAGCCGCTCATAGGCACAAAAAACTTCTACTTTGAGCACGGTGATATTCTAGATGAGCTCAAAGTCAACTCCATTATGGAGCAGTATAAGATTGACACCATTGTGCACTTTGCAGCCGAGTCTCATGTTGACAGATCCATTGCTGGACCAGATGCCTTTATTAAAACCAATGTTGAAGGTACGCATAATCTTCTAAAGGCTGCCAGAAAGTATTTTATAAAGGACAATGTATGCACAGGACATTTTCACCATATCTCAACTGATGAGGTTTATGGCACTTTAGCACCTGAGGATCCTGCCTTTAAAGAGACCAATCCTTTCAGGCCAAATTCACCATATAGCGCCTCAAAGGCCGCCTCTGACTGTCTGGTCAGAGCCTATGTCCATACCTATGGTTTAAATGCAACAGTAACCAACTGTTCAAACAACTACGGCCCGCGTCAGTTCCCTGAAAAGCTTATACCTCTTTGTATAACCAATCTTTTAGATGGTCTTAATGTTCCTGTCTATGGCGATGGCAGACAGATAAGAGACTGGCTTTTTGTCGAAGATCATGCAAGAGCCATTGATCTGGCTATTGATAGCAGAGCACATGAGGGCACATGGAATATCGGCGGCAGAGCTGAGCTTACCAATCTTGAGGTTATACATACGATCTGCGACAGACTTGATGATATGCTAAAATCAGAGCCGGCATTGGTTGAACGTTTTGCAAAGTCAGCCATAGCCTGCGGTAAAAGCAGCAGAGATCTTATAGTGCATGTAACTGACAGACCAGGTCATGACAGACGTTATGCCATTGATCCTACATTTGCCAATGACGATTTGAAATTCAAACCATCTCTTGATTTTGCAAGAGGTATTGAACTTACCATCAGATGGTATATAGACAATGAAAACTGGTGGCGTCCGCTAAAGAACAGACTTATGGATTTTAGCAGCCGATAAAAAAGAATAAACAGACAATAATTCAGGAGCACTGTTTTGTACAAGTATAAATTTAGCGCATCAGCTCTAGCTGTGTTTACCACCATGACCTTATCCTCCTGTGGTGCTGTGGGTGAGTACTATCAGTATTTCAGTGGCGAGCTTGACACTTCATTAAGAGAGCCTACAGGCTATTATGAGCATGAGATAGTAAAGGATGCACCAGATCAGCTTGTTGTTCCTGCAGGTCTTGATGCCCCGGCTGCTGATAACTCTTTAAACATTCCTGATGTGGCAGTATCTTACGGTCCTACCGGCGAGGATATGGATATCAGAGCTCCTATTGTGCCTATACGCTCAGAGATGGGAGTTGACAGTCAGTGGGCTAATAACGAGGCTATTGTCTGGCTCAGACCTGATGGTCCTCATGCCATACACTCAGAACAGCAAGCCTGGGATCTTCTTGGCAAGGTGCTTATGACCATGGGTGTACGTCCAGGTCAGGTTACATCTGGTGCCTATGAGCTTACCACTGTGGCCGCTGACTTTAATGAATATGGCAAACCTTATACAGGACTTGATTCTGAGTCCTATGGCTATAGGTACCGTCAGGTATATCGTATACGTATTGGTCGCAGCGCTGACAATTCAATAGGTATTGCCACCTCACTCATTGGCTCCATGACTATGCTCTCATCTGGCAAGAGTATGGATAATATTCTCTCACCAATTGAGCAGCAGCGCTTTGCCACAGGATTTGCCAACGAGATTATTCATACCATTGATACTGTAAATACAGCTTTAATATCAATTCCAGATGAAGTCTCTGTAATCTTGGGCCGTGACAGCAATGATCAGGACTGCTTTATTATAAATGCCCCATATGAGAGTGTTTGGGAGGTCATACGTCAGGTACTGCCTCAGTACTCATTTGTAATTAAAGAGTACTCTATTTCAAATTCAACCATACGTGTTGAGTATGATGAAGAGGATTATGAGTTCTTTGCAGAAAAGGGGGTTGATGCATTCAATCTTGAATCTGGCGAGTACATTATCCGTATTGCAGTTGAAGGCGACAAGAGCATTGTGACCTTCTATGACGGTGATGACAAACCTCTAAAGACCACTGTGATCTCAGCTCTCTACCCAGGCATGTCAAAGGCTCTGGTCAAGGGCTTTGAAAATTACAGCAAGTTTGACATGTCATCCTTTATGTAAAATCTGTAGTTTAATATTTTTTAATCATGAAGATAAAATTTATTAAGTCCAGAGGCTATGGTTTATAAAATGTAGCCAAAGCCTGCTCTTTTGTTATTTAAAAGCTTTTTTGCTTTTAGAACCATAGTGTAGCTTTTTGTCTAAAGTTTTGATTCTTTGTATCAGACAAAAGAGTATTTTAAGTAACTTACTGTTTTTAAATAGGTCTTTTATAAAGTAAAAGGCAGTCCTTGGCCTTTTAACAAGGAAGACTTTAAATTTAATTACAAAAGCTGTTAAGAATATTTATCTTAGGGTATATAATAGTCGTATTGATTTCTTTAACCTAAACTTTTGGGAACTTGAAAATGGAAAAGAAGAGAGAACTCTACCGCGGAAAAGCCAAATCTGTATATGAGACTGATGATCCAAATCACTACATTATGCTTTTCCGTAACGATACATCTGCTTTTGATGGCAAAATCATCGAGCAGCTTGATCGTAAAGGCAGAACAAACAATCACTTCAACTACTTCATTATGAAGAAGTTAGAAGAGGCTGGTATTCCTGTTCACGTAGAGGAATTACTCTCAGATACAGAGTGCCTTGTCAAGAAGCTAGATATGGTTCCTGTAGAGTGCGTGGTACGTAACGTATCAACAGGCTCAATCTGCAAGAGACTTGGTGTGCAGGAAGGTCTTGAGTTAAATCCACCTACCTTTGAGTTCTTCTTAAAGAATGATGAGCTGCACGATCCAATGGTTAATGATTCACACATCATTTCATTTGGCTGGGGCACCAAAGAGCAGATCGATGAAATGCGTCGTCTTTCATTCAAGATCAATGAAGTTTTAAAGGAGCTCTTTGACAAAGCCGGTCTTATTCTTGTTGACTACAAGCTTGAGTTTGGTATCTATGATGGTAAACTGATTTTAGGTGACGAGTTCTCACCAGACGGTTGCCGTTTATGGGATAAAGAGACCAGAAAGAAACTTGATAAGGACCGTTTCCGTCAGGGCTTAGGCGGCGTTATCGAGGCCTATGAAGAGGTAGCACACCGTATAGGTTGCCCTCTGTAAATAATATAAAGATAAATCAAAGGCTACCAGAAAAAGGTAGCCTTTAAAATTATTTTAAGGAGCTGTAATGAAAAGTTTTTTAGAGCTGGCCAAAAAGCGCTATTCATGTCGTGAGTACAGCAAGAAGGCTGTAGGCGTAGAGGCAATTGAAACAATAATTGAGGCAGGTCTTGTTTCTCCTAGTACCTGTAACTATCAGCCATATCATCTGTATGTTGTCAAAGGTGAAAAATTAAAACAGCTGCAGAGTTTTGGCAAACTGACTAATGCTCCTGTAGGTATTGTTTTATGCACAGATGTAAAAGAAACATGGGTGCGCCGTCATGACAATATGGATTTTGGTCTTGCTGATCTGTCTATTGTTGCTGAGCACATGGCACTTGAGGCTACCGATCTTGGTCTTGACTCAACCATTGTAGGCTCCTATGAGCCACAGAAGGTTTCAGAGCTTCTAAATCTGCCAGAAAATCATTATCCGCATTTAACTTTAATGCTTGGCTATGCAGATCCTCAGGATATTCCACCATCACCTGAAAGACATTCTGTATTAAGAAAAGATCCAAAGCTTATGGTTAGCTATCTGTAGGATAGTATCTAAGTTACAACTCAGGCTATCACATCTTAATGTGTAGCCTTGAGTTTTATGCAAATCAGTACTGATAAAGGGCCTGATATGTGTTCTTTTACTTAGAAAATGAAAAGTTGGTTGAAAAGATAGCTGATTTTTTAAGTCAATTCTTATTTATTCGTTTTCTATCTTGGATCTCAATTATTTTTATTTGCCACAATAAAGTTTGCTTTATCTTTATAATTGGTTACGTGTGGACCTGGGTTGGTAATAATGGTTAAACTATTGAGGCTACCAAAGGAAACTGCAGTATCAAGACCAAATTTTGAATGATCTGAGAGCACATATGATTTAGCAGATCTGTTTATTACAGCAGATTTGATAATTGCATCCTCACCATCTGTTGTTGATAAGCCTCCTTTTTCACTTATACCTAGAGCACCAAAGAAGGCAATACTGAAATTAAAGTGACTTAGAAAGTCAATTGTAAAGCCACCCTGCAGGCCCTCTGTAAGCTGTTTGACTTTGCCAGGCGCAATGATGGCATTAAGACCCGATCTTGAGAGTATCATTACGTGTTTTAGGCCAATATTTATATAGGTTGCTTTGCGCTCTTTAATAAATTCACACATTTTTTCAGTGGTCGAGCCTGAGTCTATGAAAACAAGATCATCAGGTTTGATTAATTTGGCAGCCCTTTGGCCTATTATTTCCTTTTCACATGAATTTAAATGATATCTTCTATCGATCAGCTCTTCGCCACGGCCTAACATGGCGCATGATGATTCGGCGCCGCCGCGGACTAACTTTAAAAGACCTTTTTTCTGGAGTTCGCTCAAATCTCTTCTTAAAGTAGAGTCAGATATTCCTATTATTTTTGTTAGATCTGCATAAGCAAGTCTTGTTTTTTCATTGACTAAACGAAGTATTTGCTCCTGTCTGTCACGAATTAACATCTAAAACCCCGTAAATATCATAAAAATACAGTTTATAAGCCCTAAATATTATAATTATACTCATATAAATCAGTTATATAAGCATAAAGAGATAAATATGTGAAATATTTTGACAAAATATGCAAAATTTCAAAGAAAAATAAAGCAAACATGAATAAATGAGAACTAGATCAGATTTCACTTGAATAATTTTATCTAAAATATGAATATATTTAACCCACTTTTGACATTTTTTGAGGTGTATATGTGTCAGTGCTCTATTAATCTGTCATTAATTTAGCTCATATCTTTGTCGAGTTTTCTGCCTATCTTTTATTGATTCCTCTTGCTCTTCTTTAAAGTCACCACATTCTGCTCACTTTTTGTCAAAACCCAGTCTGGGCCTATTTTTTGTTAAAAATTTGGAAATAGAGGTTACCTTACGTTGAAAAATGCAGAAAAAGGTACAGATGCTTTGCTATGATTTAGGAAAAGACAGTTTTAGAAATGCCGCGGGACACTACCCTTTAGATTAACGCCCTAAAAATAGTGTCCCGCCCAAAAACGCACAAGGCGTCTTCATGGCAATAATTGTAGCAGAAGAAGATACTCTTGTTAAAGAGGTATACAGAAAATCAAATAAAACCGGGAAGCGTGAGCTAGTACCAGTGCTTACGCTAAAGCCGGGCGTTGTGGTCAAATGCCGGTATTGCGGTCAGCCTATGATACGTTATGGTATAACCGGTTATAAAAAGCATATTGAAGACATTCGCCACGGAACTCCTACAAAGATCTTTCACCTGCAGATTCTAACCTGTCCCAATAAAGAAAAATGCCGTGACATAACATCAGGCAAAGATCCTCAAGGTAACAGCAATAAAGCAACCCATGTTCTGCTGCCTGATTATGCCTGCCCAGGTTTAAGAGTACAGTCAGACACAGCAGAAGATCTTGCCAAGGCCAATAAAGAGATACTGCATTTAAAGGGACAGTTTAATCACACTAACCTGTCATGGCCAAGAATAAAGCTATATATATCTCAGAGTAAGCTTTTACACAAGCTCAAAGAAGAGTACGTTAATTTTAGATATTTTGTCATAAAAGCTCTTGGTCCCTTAGGAAAACACCTATCAATGCCCGTTGAAACGGTGCTATCTCATGCTCAAAATGTTTTTGAAACTTATAGTTTAAATTTTAACAGGGCACCTGTTAAAACCAGAGGCAAAACTTTTGATATACAAGGAAAAAACAAATTTAGAATTTTTGGTGTCTACTGTTGCTCACAGTTTGTCAACGACCCACCCATACACCTAAAACATAATTGGGTGATCTCCTGCAATAACATGATAATCAAAGAGCCAGATGACAGCTCTTAGTCATTTGTTTTATAGGAGATTCTATAAATGACCAATATTAAACAAAGAATTAAAGATTTAAATGATGATCCAAAGAGTTACAGAATGAGGGTTATTGCGCCCATTGTGTCACTTAAGAAAGATGCCAATGGGAAAAATTCGAAGAAGCGTGTGGCTATGATAAAACAGGTTGCAGCAGAGCAGTGCTTATCTGTGAGAACTATTGAGCGCTGGGTTGACCAATATGAACAATTTGGTCTGCAAGGACTTGAGCCAAAGTATAAGAAGTTTCGCTCAGATATAAGGAGGTTCATCAGTTTTGAGAGTCTACTAGATGAAGCAATAGTCTTGCGCAGGCAATGTCCTACCATTTCAGTAGTTGAGATCATTAAATGTCTGGAAGAAAAACACCAAAACATAAAGGGCATTATAAAGCGCTCTACTTTACAGAGGCATTTACAGCAGAAAGGTTTTTCTCGTGGGGAGCTTTTAAGAGAGCGTGAAAAAGGAGGAACAGCATTTTTCGGAGCCTATCGTAAAAAGCTCCCTATGGAGCAGGTTCAGGCAGATATTAAAATAGCTGGAAAATCATTTTGTGTTAATGAGCAGGGCATGCCAGTAACCCCATATATCCATCTATGGATGGACAATGCCTCACGCATGATCCTCGTGGCAACCATATCTGACACCCAGGATAACAGCCTGGTTCTGTCATCTTTTAGAGAGCTTGTTACAGGCTATGGTATTCCAATGAGCATTCTTACAGATCAGGGCTCTGTATATAAGAGCGCTGCAATGGAGCATTGCACCAGCACTTTAGGAGTTCCTCATAAGCGCTCAAAACCATATAAACCTCAGAGCAAAGGGGCAATTGAACGTTTAAATGGTACTTTAGATAAAGTATTAAAGCAGCTTGAAGGTATGAATAATGTAAAGCTGAGTATGGTTGAATTACTTGTAAAACAGTGGGTTGCAGAGTACAACGAAACACCACATTCAGCTCTAACCGAAAATATGGGAACAGATGCAGAGGTAACACTATCCCCTAAAGAATATTTTTACAAATATATAGAGCCTGTAGCAAGACCTGTAGATGATATTGTGAATCTGGCCTTTACTATGGAGTACTCTCGTAAGGTCCTCAAGGATGGCGTCATACACATAAAAGGCCGTTATTACAAGTTGCCTGCAAATAGCGCCAAAAGTGGAGAGTATGTGGTCGTGCACTGCTCTTTAGTGGGCAATTCAGTGGAGCTTGTACAGGAGCTTACTGAGGAAGAAAAAAAAGAAAGCCTCTCACAGAGCATGTATAAATTTATACCGCTGTATGAGCGTGAAATCAAAGAGAATATTGACTTTACCGAACGTGCATCTGATAGATCAGAAGACATGCCTCAGTCTTTGCCTGATGAAATAAAGCCAACTATACAAAGGCTCGCCCGCAGGTTGTATAAGGATAGAGATCTTTATACCACAGAGAAGGATTTTGAAGAGCAACTAAGGAAAGAGCTATTCCACCAAGGCCCGGCCTCCTATAGCACAGAGCCAGGAAATAGCTCTTTATACAACAAAAGCTCAATCAAGACAGATGAGGATAAATAATTATGATAAGCACTGATTTGCTAGACTACTTTAAGATGGAATATACCCCTTTTACAAATAATATTGACACTGGCTTTCTCTATCAGACAGACATTTTTAGAGGAGCATGCCTGAAGTTAAAAATGGCCATTGAGAACAACTCATTTGCATTGCTGACCGGAGTCCCTGGTACAGGTAAAAGCACACTGCTGCGCTACTTTACATCTCAGCTTAATGAAGAAAAACATACAGTGATGTATGTATCACTGTCTAATGCCACACCCAGGTGGATGTATATTGCTCCATTAAATCAGATGGGTGTAAAGTCAAAGTATTATGTCAATGATGCGCGTCTGCAGCTGCACAGAGAGATTGAGACATTAAGAAAGACCCACGGTAAAAAGGTAATTCTGATATTTGATGAGGCCCACCTGCTGGCTAATAAGTACAGTAAATTCAGCCTGCTTGAGGAGATTAGATTTTTACTCAACGGTAACAGCTATGACAGCGGATCACCGCTTACACTGATACTCTCAGGCCAAAAAGAAATTCTGTCTGTGCTCAAGACAGATAAGTGCAAGGCTATAACTCAAAGGATTATGTATTTTAGCTCTACGCAGAATCTGACAAATGAGCAGGTTGGCAGTTATATAGGATCTCATTTAAAGTGGTCAAGATGTCAAGATAATCCGTTTGAATATAGGGCCGTGGAAAAGATAGGCGATCTCTCAGGAGGAAATCCACGACTTATTAATAAGATCTGTATGCACGCTTTAAGCTATACATGCTTAAAGCGTGAAGAGAAGGTAACCGAAGCTACCGTAACTGAAGTTGCCAATAACGAGGTTATTGACCTAATTTTAAAGAATTTAAACTAGTGTTAAATTGAGCTTATCCTGTGAAGCTTCCAGGATAAGCTGTGCCTACAATCATAAGCCACCTCTCCCAATAATACAAGCCAATTGTCATCATTTTAATGAATATTAAGAAAATTTTTATAGTATTACGTCAGACTAATTGGCAGGTGGTAAAAACATTATTGCAATCATATGGTTATGACAAAAAAGAGCAGTTATAGACAACATATTTGAGCAGGTGGTGACACTATTATTGTAGGCACAAACAAGACAAGATTACGACATAATTGTAAGCAATTAGTGGCAACATACTTTAAACAGATATTGCCGACAAACTCGAGCAAATGGAGACAACAATTTGAGGTCAAAAAGGCGACAGAAATAAAGCAGTTAGTGTCAATGAAATTTCCGGGTTTCAATCTCGGTTGATCTTATTAATAACCAACACCAAATCCTATATATATCAATCAATGAATCTGATCTTTAATCTTTAAATCTTGGTTTTAACTATAGATCCGGGACGTTTTATATCATTCCTAAATTTGCTCTTGAATTCCTAATCTTCTCGCCTGATCTTGTAATCGCAGTTCTGCCTTTTGCACATATCTTATGTTATGCAAACCTTTATTCTTAAGCATATACATCAGATCTTATTGCATTATTTTAATGCACTCGTCTACAACGCAGCTCTTTTTATGGCTACTTTATGTAAACTATTGAACATTGTTAGAATCAACTAAAAAGTTGTTTTGCTAGGATATTAGAAGGAGAGGTGAGCTCACTTCCGCCAAGAATAAAGAGCTCACACTACTTGAATGTTTATTTTAACACAAAATTTATTTTCTAATATTGATGAGCTCAATGAAGCCATCAATAATGGCCTTTCAAAGCCTATAAGATTGCTTTTACATAAAGATGCTTTTCAATATTTAATCTGTCCACTCTGTAATAAGAAACTCAAATTTAAAGCTTATATTAGCAAGGCCAAACGCCTGATCTATGGAGTGAAAATTACAGTGCTTATTCCTCAGATGTTTTGCGAAAACAAAGATTGTAATTGTGGTGCTTGCAAGAAGCATAAGGTGTCACGTTACCATCTTGTACAGCCAGATATTTTTGAGCCTGGCCAAAGTCATTTAAAACAAGTTATTGAAGACTATATAGCAGCAGAATCAGAAAATGTACAAAATAAAGATTTAGAAGCTCGCTGCGGTGATCTCAGTCTATTTAAACAAGAATGTAAGAAAGTATTAAAGCTGATACAAAGATGGAAATATCATATAAAACAGTTTAACTCTCTCAAGCATAGAGTATTTAAATTTTTTGATATTACGGTTTCATGCCTGACGGCCCCTAGGTTCTGCCTGTTGCTCCATAATAGTGAAAATATACAAAATGCCATACTTATGCGCTTTCGTACAGCAAATAACGACTAATTTTTAAAAGTCCTTAAAATACCCTTTGTTGAAGACAAACATGGGGTTTGTCATATTTTTTTAAGGAACTTTTAATGACAAAAAGACAGCATTTGAGCGCAGACAAGCTCAAAGACATAGCCAAGCTTATTCTTGGAGGGCTGAATAATACCCAGATTGGAGCTAGAGTTGGTGTCTCCCGTTTTACTGTATCGCACATAAAAGAGAGGCTGTTTAAAGCAGACATCTGCTCCCGATACTCTCTTGAGCTGTAACTAGTAACTATTGCGACCCTAGATTGTAAAACCAAGTCAGATTACTATAACTCCCATGGGGAAACCCATAGGATCTGCCTTGTTGCAAATAGATTAGAGTAGCCATGCCGGCTTTGATATATGGCTATAGACGGTCAGCAGCTCGAGTGCAGAGAGTGTAGGATCATTAGAGGCTTTTATTTAAATGCATGCTTTGATAAAAAGCCTTGTTATCAGAGGTAAAATTTTCAGCAGCGCTCAATATAAGACACATTTAATCACTTATATAGGCCTTGGCTCACAAAGAGCCGAGGCTTGGTTATCATTCTCCATGACTTAAGATCAGAGTCTTGAAATCGTATGGGGTAAGTCCTTCATAGCTGATTTCATCAAATATGGTCTTATTAGCCTTATCATACAGCCCAATGCGGATCTTTACTTTATTGTCCCCATCTTCAATAATTTCTGTTCTTGATTTTGGCAGTGAAACTGCATGTGACTGCATACCTTCGAGCATCAGTTTCTGCACAATTCTATATCTGATATTGGCCATAAGCCATAATGTATACTGCGTAAATGATACATTATTCATTGTACAGGTATTGGCAATAGTCAGGTGATCTGCAAAAGCCTGAGCACTGTCCGGGTGATTTAAAAACTGGAAACTGTGACGCGCACAGGCTCCCAGCCTTATAGCTCTTTCAGCTGCTGATGAGGATAGCTCTATATGTGGTTTATCTACAAACTCTCTGAGCTTTGTCTCCTGATTGAGCAGATAGATAAGAGGACCAGAGACAGCATGCTGATTTGATTTTCTGTATTTGACACGGCCATGGCGACTGCCAGAGCATTTAATAACTATATTGCCATTTTCTCTGATTATGTGTCTTACCACATCAAATATAGCATCCAGCACCTTAGAGGATATATTCTTTCTGTACTTTTCTATCTCATCTTCAAATGAGGTGCCTTTAATGATAGCTTCCTGCCAGGCGCTGCTGTCTATATAAAACAGGCAGTTGATGAGGTAATAGACAATAAAACAGTCTCTGTTCAGAGCAGATAAAGATTTTGCACCTTTATTCTTTTGCTCATATTTTATCAGGTTCTCCATAAAAGCACTCATCTCACAGCCATCTGGCAGCAGATATTGATTGTAGATTTTAAGCAGTCCTGATTCAGTTAAATAGCGGTGCAGAGGTCGTCTGGCATGAGTCCAGCACGAGGCATGGCAGATATCTATGCCGGCCTTTTTAAACTCCTCGACGGCAGCATCATAACCTGCATAGCCATCAGTGGTTATAGTATCAATTGAGCTTGGATTTTTACTGTCGAGCAAATCCAGGACATTGTCAGCATTTCTACTGTCTGAGGCTCTGAAATAGGTGGCACTTACCTCCTCCGTCCAGGATGTGGCCATACACCATAACTGTGACTTTTTAATATAACCGCCTTTAGTCTTTTGCGAGCGTACCTTAAGTGTGGTCTCGTCCATAATAACGCTGCGACAGTTATAGAGCATGTCATTATGAATAACCTCAGCCACTCCATGGAAAAAAGCTCTTGAGCCTCCATTTATAATATCTGTGATATGTACACGCGACCAGTCAACACCCAGGCCGTTGAGCATGGTGGTAATACGGCTCTTAGGAGCACTGAGCATGGCAAACATTGAGTGTAATGCACTCATAAGCCCAGCAGATAGAGCGCATTTATTAAAGCATGGCAGCAAGGCAAAGGCATCAAAATCAAAAGTGTTGGGATTTATAATGTCATTTCTGCCCTTATAGCTAATTAAATCATGGGCTATATCATGTGAGCTTTTAACTGCACCATCATGGCGGCAGATATTCTGCAGGATCTTCTTGTTAACCTTAGCTTTATTGTCTGAGTTTTTAAGCTCGCTGTTATCTGCAGACTCATTCGTGTGGGTTTTGGGTGTATTTTGTCTGTCCTGATTTGTAACAATAACCTCTTGATTTAATGACTGTTCTATTTTTGAGTCACATTCGTTTGAATTACGAACACCTTCCTCAGGCCTATCATCGCTTCTGGTTTTTACCTCATAGGTATCATAGGCAGTTATCAGAGCAGGATTGTATTCTATGGTAGTGCCGCAGCCTACACCTATGAGATTCTGTACAGCACTGAGGCTGATTTTGGTATCAATACCCTGATACTCTTTAACCTCATTTGCTCTTTTAACCTTGCCGTCAAATTTAAATTCATGGATATGTTTGCATGTAGGGCAGTAGCATCTGATTCTAAAACCTGTAGGCACTTTGATGGCTTTTGTAATGTCGCTGTCTTTAGAGAGATTTAAAATGCTCCTTTCTTCTGCAAGTGGATCTAAAACCACACCTGCTGAGTTTTTATTATTTTTTCTAATCTCACCTGACAGCTCAATAACACTTTGCACGCTTTGCAGTGTGGACATGCTGTCAGCACAGCACTCTTTCTCCTCCACATCACACATTAAAGAGAGCTCTTCCATGTCCCTGTCATCGTGGCTGACTATAGAGGCCGCTGCCACATCTACATCTTTATGCTCTGTATAATCAGGGTATGTGGCATAGGTTGGTGCAGTATTTTCGCTGTCTTTTGGCTCTACGTTATTTGCACTGGCGCTCTCTGAGCCTTTTATGCTGGAATCTGAGCTATTTTCAGAATCGCTCTGGATTTTATAGTTTTTATTGCTCTCGCTTTGTGATGATACATATGTACCCCTTATATATCTGCCAAGTTGTGCAGTAGCAATGCGGGCATTGGATAAAAATATCATCAGATATGAGTTAATCTCTTTTAGATTATATAAATCCTCAGGAGGATTGTCCTTTATAAGATTTGCAAAGGCATCTCTGTTATCCTTGATAAAGGTGAGTGCATTGACTATAACGTCCTTCTGGCCTGCATTGCCTGCCTTGAGCTCCTCAATTTCATTCTTCTGTTCAGAAGTTAGCTTCTTATAATCGGCAACAGAGTCATTTAGCTCGTTTATACGTGTATCCTGACTTTTAATATGGGCTCGCAGCCTGGTTATGATATCAATCTGGCTTTTCTGCTCTTTAACAGAATGACTCTGTAGCTCCTGCATTTCTTTTTTATGCTGCTGGCTCTGCTCCTGCATCTCTTTTTTATGCTGCCGGCTCTGCTCCTGCAGCAGAGCAATAAGCTGCTCCTTGCTAAGAGCATTTAAGTCTGTACCTGCAATATTGGTGGCAGGGGCTGTGTTACTGTTGTTGCGATCTAAGTGAGCCATATTAATATCCTTATATCCGTATTGTACCGTACCTGAGGCCAAACCCATAGAAGTATGCAGGTCAGCTTTGCTTCCTGCGTCTGCTGTTATTCATTGCCTTGCACTGCTCCATGGTGTAATAGCAGTTGTTTATTATCTTGCCCAGATATATGGTCTGAGTTTTATACTTGTCATCGACTTTAAAGCGCTTACGCTCGACCACATAGATAAAATTACCTGTCTTATAGATACGGACATCAGGACCTGTGGGCAGATTTTTAACCTTGCTCAAATCCACGCCATGCTCTTTAAGTGTGGTATTAAGCCTGGCATGCCTGCGCCTCGTTGGTACAGAGCCATCTGGAACTTCGCGTAAAGACAAATCCTTTTTAAAGCGGCTATGAAACTCTTCCATAGAGTAATAGGTATTATCAACCACACGGCCTACAATAGTTCTTATTCTCTTTTTTCTTCCAGTAGCTTCATCTACCTGAGTTTTATATACAGCCACATAAATTTTGCCCTTGTCTTTATATACTGATACAGGCTCATCCTGTGGCAGATTTTTTATGGAATTTTTATCAATAGGCATAATAAACACCTCAATTCGTGGATAGGTCAATTATACCATAATTATATTGATAAATAAAGAAAATCACCTAAAATAACAGCATTTTTAGGTGATTTATATCACAATTCTATACAGATATTTTTCTTTTATTTTCAATGGTTTAAATCGCAACTTAAGTATCAAGTCTTAGCAGCTCTTCAAGCTCACTGCGAGTATAAGAAAGGGGAATTTTTCCTTCATCTAGCTCTATATCAAAACGACCAGAGTTGAGTACTCTGCGTACCAGCGAAGTTCCACTACTATCCACTATAATCATCGTGGCTATGGTCCTTTTCTTGTTAAAGGTAAGTACTGCTATGCGGTCTACTCCGTTCCAGCCAACACCAAATGCATTATTAGACAGCTGAGCTAAAAGCCTGTACATGCCAAAACGGCCACTGACAGGCTCTCGGACCAGCACAATACGCATATTCTGAGGTAAAAACATTATCTATCTCCTAAGCTCACGCCTGATTTATGCCAATATGACTTATAAGTTTTGCTATAGATAGCTCTGGCTCAGCTACACTGCAGTATTCAAAAGAGATAGTGCCCATATTTACTTTTATCAAATGATTTGATTTAGTATCTGAGTGGGTTACACCATCCTGATTTATAAGCGCAGGAACCGATTTGACGCCGTCTTCTTCCTCTGTTTGACTTCTTAAAGCCACCGACATGGTTGATGAACCTGCCATATCATGTGAAGGCAGAGCTTCAGCTGGTAGTGTTGTATCTGCTAAGGGTGTGGCCTCTGACTGAGCATCATCAATTACATCTATAAAACTAAATGGCTTTAACTTTTCAGAGCAGACATAACTGCCTTGGGTATCTGCCAGCTCATGCTCTTTATTGTTCTGTGGAATATCATTGTTATAATGAAGTATTAGTGTTGGCAGATACATGCCATCGGCAGACTTAAGCAGCGTACCATTCTCAATACAATATTTTGTGGTAGGATGTGAAAACTGTCTTATGATTTTATAACCGAAGTGATTTGAAATACCAAACTTTTTACAAATATATGCTAATCCTCTTCCGTCCTTCACCAGACGGTATATTTCTTTAAGCAATGTTATCAAGGCCAGTTGCTCGCGACTTTCAAACAGATCACCTAAGATCTCTCGGGCGAAAATTAAAATGCTACGCTGAGTGGCCATACCATACTTATGGCTTAATTGATAAGAGCAAAGCTTGGTCTGAATCAAATCGTTAGTAAGAGCCTTACGTTCTTCTTCAGAAAGATTATTTACAGATTTTAAATTTGGGCGATCCATATAGTCTCCTCCGTTTTGGAAATATTCTATATAGATCAGCGACTTTTTAAAGGGTCCTAATAGTTTCTAGTTACCTTGAGCTTCTTAGTAATCAGCAACTTGTAGATATATGCTATCTGGCATCAGGTACAGATAATGGTACTCAGGAGGAGCATGTCTCCCGCTCAGAGTTTATGCCAGATTTTTTGGAGATGGCTGTAGACCGCCTGGAAAGGCATATGAGCAAGCAATTTTATTATTTTAATTACATGGAAAACTGTATTGCCAATAAATGGCACTACTTATCTCGCAGTCAGTTTTATCATTATTTAAAAAAGGCAGAAGATGAGCTTTTTGCAAAAACGGCTGATCCAGTATTTATCATGGACAAGACATATGGACTAAGCTGCGAAATTGATTTTGCCGGAAAAAAGTGTGCTCTGACACTTCCTGGAGGCGTTAAGACAGATTTTAATGTATTTGTAATTGTGTGGTCTGCCAGTTGTTACGTTTTTGCAAGATTCGTAGAAAGACAGACCACAGAGGCTACATGCATAGCTATAAGCGCTGCATTTAAGCACTTTAACTGTCTACCCCAGGAAATAATACCTGACAATGCCAAAGCATGGGTAGAAGATCACTCTATTATATCAGAGCCTATCATAAATAAATCATTTGAAGACTTTATGTCGCGTTTTGATGTATTTGTACATCCAACATCACCACGTGCGCCAACTCATAAATCCAGGGTTGAATACGCTGTAAGGTTAATAACTGAACGTGTTATCAACAATTATGACAGTGACACACCAAGATCACTGGAGGAACATAACCACCTATTACAGGATCTGATTGAAAAGCGTATTAATCAGGCCCAGCTGCGTGGAGATTTAGAGCAAAACAGAGCCTATCTGTTTGAGCATTGTGAAAAACCTAAAGCCCGCGCCATGATCTCTACCATACCTCAATTTGCCCATATCTATATCCTCAAAGTGCCTCGTAACTACCATATAACATTTGGTACAAATAAATATTCTGTCCCATATACCTATATAGGTCAGGTGGTAACAGTCAGAGTGTATGAAAATATATTAACAATATCATGCGATGATCGCCTTATTGCCACGCATCCTATTAATTTTGCACAAAATAACAGCGTCAATACGATTAGAGCACATATGCCTGAGAACCACAAGGCCGTTCAAGATGAAAGGAAGTATTTAAAGATTGAACAGGCGCTGGATGAAGCTTTTAATCTCAGTAAAAATCTGCACTCATACTGTTCATGGAAAAATAAGCAAAAAAACGGACATGCCCTCAAAGCATGTGTTGCGGCCATTAATTTCTATAAAGGATCTGCCAACACAGAGCTTGCTGATAAGACATTCATGAAAATAATGCAGATGGAACCAGCTGTTAGAAACATAACAAATTTAGTCCAAATTTATAAGCAGATGGTATCAGAGTCTTTAAAACCGCGTGAGGATGATATTGCCGATATAGCCTGTACTGCAGAAGATCCCGTCATCAATGAGCCCAGATCTGACAAAGCCAGTGAGCAAGGTAATTTAACATTTAGTGTTGATGACGATGGTGTTCTGCGCAACTCTAGAGATGTGGCTATGGCCAGAAAATTGGGTAAAGCACAGGAGAATAAATAATGTCAAATGAACAAACTTACACTCTAACTGAAGATGAAAGCCGTATAATAAAAGCTTTTAAAGACATTCGTTTAAAAGGCCTTGCTCTGGCCTTTCATCGCCAGTTTACAACGCCAGACATATTTAGCGGTTTGACATTTAATGAAAGACTGCTGATGGCGCTTCAAGAGCATATTGATTATGCTAATGAGGTTAAAGGTCAGACGCTGTTAAAGCGCAGTAAACTCAGAGGAAATCAAGATTTAGATTTTATTTTAAGGAGTGAAAAGAGAGGGCTTAGTAATACAACTATGGCAGAGCTTGCCTCGCTGAGTTTTGTAGTTAAAAAACAAAATGTCATAGTACGAGGAGCATCTGGAACAGGTAAGACAGAGCTCATATGCAATATCGGTAGAAGAGCTTGCCTCAGAGGCATGAGTGTACAATATACAATAGCCAATGATCTCCTAGAGCAATTCTCTATATTTAACGTAGAGCAAAGACTTAAATTCAGAGAAAAGCTTAAAAAGGTGCACCTGCTGATAATAGATGATTTATTTTTGACCGACTTTTATGAAGCCAGGTATGCTAAATATCTTAATGATATTTTAAATGATCGTATTAATACTGCGTCTACACTGATAGCAACACAGCTTACATCTGTAGGTATGGCTAAAAGGTTTGTAAATATTGATGCAGCCATAACAGATGCTGTAACTAGGCGCATTAATCAGTGTGTACAGGATATTACACTTCTGCCATATGACTTTGTCTAGGAGCTTGTCGTGTATAAGTTAAAAATATTAGGCCGTCTTGCATTTAATAATGACAGTAACTGTCTTTATATTGATGACTATGAAATAAATATAGGAGATACCATCTATCTGAAAAAAAAGGATAGACATGGCAAATCAAAATGGATCTCCCATATGGTCGATTTTAATTTAAACAGCCATGAATGGTTTCTAGGAGGTAAACCAATGAGGCCGCAACTTCATCTTGGCAGAGTTGTTAAAATCGATATCATTTTATAACACAAAAACCCTGGCCTAGTGTCAGGGTTTTATCTCTAATAAGCCTATATAAAAGCTATATTTATGGCGTCAGTTTACAGAGTAACTGCCTAAAGATCTGACGTGCTATACAAGATCAATAGATGATGTAACGGAAGTACTGTTTTGGTGCAATAGGAACTTCTGATAACCCTCAGGATCTGACGATGCCTTTAAAGATGGCATGATTACCAGAAGGATTTAATAGACAAAAGATCATGTGTAAGAAGAGCGGAAATACTGATTTAGGTCAGGATCAGATGTATAAAAACAGTATTGAACAAAAGTAGGCAGGAACTACTGCTAGAGTTTAGGACAAATTTTAGCTCAAGATCAGATGAGATTTAATAGGAATTGGTGTCGTCCGTTTTCAAGATCTAATACTGAGGCACTACCGGATCAGATGAGATTTTAGACCGGATTTTCCAGGCTTTATTAGCTTTTACAAATTCTCTTAGATAGCTGTAATAGCCTGGGGCATCATCTATCCTCTTGATGTCCTCTTCACTTGCATTGCCATCGTGCACCAAAATAGAATCATCAATAAAATTGCGGAGGAAGACGCTATTAGGTTCAAATAAATCTGGTACGACCAAATGATAGCGCGACACACTGCTTTCTGTGTTGAGGCCACACTTACAACTTTTATTTGTGCAGGAGTACTGTTGCACACGGACATTGATTGTTTCAGCTTCTTGAATGCGTTTTCTCTTCAAAATAGTTCCCGCAAGCTTAAGCTTACAGTTACAAAGAGGGCATACAAGAGAGTTTCTGGCCTCTTCTGAGACCTTTAGCGTAATGATTTTTCTATCATTACATATAAAATTTTTAATGGCTTTTATAAAAGCATCAATATTGTCGAATGACGTATGTGGTAAAGTAAACATAGCTATAATATGGGGATGAGAGTGCACTGGCCGGTGAGTCTCATCCCCTTCCTCCTAAAATCATGTTAAAAACTCACAATTTTACTAGTCGAGTCCACACATAATTATTAAAGGATCAGCTGTAAAAAGAAAAGATTTATTGGAGAAAGATAAGAAGTAGTGCTAGTAGTTTAATATCTGCTGTATAAGGGTCAGATCTAGTGCTAACAGTGGAGATTTATATAATATGGATATGATTTTTTGTTAAAGGTTTGGATCCACCGTAAAAATCTTGGAACCAATGTTAAAGGTTTTTCAGGATTGTATGTATAAAGTTTTTTGGATCAGCTATAAAAAGATATAGGATTTTACAATCATGTATACCAGCAGGATGTATTTGTCATCAGGCATAATCTTTTTAAGGATATTAAATGATGGCATCTTATCCATAAAGGATTTGAGCAGATAATAATCGCCAAACTTACGAGCAGTGCCGCAGGTCTTGTGGGTGGCAGAGCCAGAATTTCTAGCAACAGAGGCCTTGGTGCGAATGCCAGGTTTAGATGGATTTGCTTTAATATCATCCAAAATATCCTGAGAGTCGGCAAGTTTTTGTTTTATTTCCTTGATTTCAGCTTCTGAGCGTCTTTCATACTCAAACTTTCCCTGTCCCACACGTATAACCTTCCATGGAATAAACTCAGGATTTTCAGAGAGAAAGTTAATATTAAAAACACACTCACCAATACCATCTTTGCTTTTGATAGATCCAATCTGAGTTGGTGCCACACGGGTTGAATAGCCTTTTTCAGCATTCCATACAGATTTCCCCTGCAAGAGAGCATAGGCATAGGTTCTCTTGCTGGCAACAACGTTCTTGAAAACTGGGTGATTTTGATTCTTATCTTTACTGGCCATGATGTCCTCCTATTGGGTAAATCGTACCATAAAACAAGAAAAAAGTCAAGGCATTTAGAAAAATAATTCAAAAAAAATTTGATTGATAACAAGGAATTTTTGGTAGGATAAAGAAAAATAAAAAAACTAGGTATTTTTAACCTGCGATCTCAGGGCAAGATCACACGTTAGCTATAGATCGCTTTTTATTCAGTAACCCTAAGATCGCACACTAAACATACCGAGGATCAATCTTAATTTCATGACCAGAAGCCGGTCGCCGGACGCGACCAGATCTTCTTTTTTTAACTATCGTTTAAACCCTAAGATCGCATTTTTAATTCTACATGATTTTGCTCTTTTAGAGCTATTCAAGGCCGGCCCCTTGGTAGTAGTCTGTCTTTAGATCTATAGGATCTACATTAAAGATCTGAAACAGCTTTTCGTAGTTCTTGCTTAAATTTGTTTTAGGGATAATCTCATCTGCATACTGAGTGCACTCAATCAGATCTAAATCCTTAAATGTCATCGATAATGAGTTGCTCTTAAGTTTAACCTTGTCGCACTCAGGAGCTGTTTTATTATGCTGTTTGATTTTTAAATTCATCATGTTTAAAAATTCTGATGCAAGCAGGCTTACAAACAGTTTGCCTGTAAAAGATGTGTCCGATGAGACGTGCATAGTAGAAGCATCAACCTGATCTTTTAGATATCTGTACATCACCTCGATGTTATTGCGCTCTCTGTACGCATTAAAAGCATCTTCGCAGCTTAACTGTAAAGATGATGCAAGTATCCATACAGAGCTTTCATGGCAGTAGATATTGCCTTTTTCATTATTAAAAATAAATCTGTTGGTGGTCTTATCCAGGATGATAATATTGTCCTTCATAAGCTTTTCAACACTAGAGGAAAGATCCATTTCTGGGTTGGATTTATGTTGTTTTTTAGCTTTTGCAAGCTTTCTTTTATAGTCATCATATTTGACGTTGGCTTCTTCAATTGTGCTGATTAGAAAATCTTTGGTTTCCTGATAAATATCCTTGTTATAAAACAGATAAAGGTAAATTTTGGCTCTGTTTCTCTCTTTGCCTTTTTGTCTATTGCCATAGGACCATAATTTCTCAATCTGCATAGCATAATTAACCTCTTTTTCATGTCTTATGATAGAGCAGTTGTTGCCACAGCAAAGAGCATCAATATTTTCCCTGATAATGGCTTTAATATGAGACGAGCTGGCTTTTAGATGCATTAAAAAATTTATGCCTTTATCGTAGAGAAATGAAATGTTGTAGCTGCTTGAATAGCCACGATCTGTAACAAGACAATAATCATCGCACCCGGCCTTAAGAGAGTGTTTTACGGCACCTTCTAATGTCGATATATCTGGAGTTGATCCTGAATAAGGATAGAATGAAACCAGCTCTCCTGATTTTTGATCAATCATTGATAGATATGACACTATAGGAGTGTCTGTGCCACTTTTAGATTTACCGTATGTGGCTTTGCTTATATTTCGAGCATAGCAGTCACAGTTGCTGCCGTCTAAAGCAAAATATTTTGTCTTACTCACAGCTCCCATCTTACATGTGCTGTTATGAATAATAGTCTGTTTTAATTCAAAAAATTTACGTTGAGTGGCTTCATCAAGATGTTTCCACAAATTATAAAGAACATCTTTGTTCATGTTTTTCTTATATGGGACTATATGGTCACGAACATAATATTCAATTGCCTCTATCTGATCTATGCCACAGGCAATAATATATACAAGCACTGTTAAAAGCTGGTTATATCTGATTTTTGATAGATTAAGCTGTCTTAATGCTCTGCCGCTTGCGCTGTTTTCTATAACAGACTTTATAAAATATGATGCCCCAAATTTCATAATTCTAGGCTCAGCAAAAATCTCAGGGGTAGTATCAACATCAGGCTTTGCCATCTGATTTTTCTGCTGCTTGGTTTTATTATCTTTCTTTTTTAACTCAAAAGAAAACTGGCTTTTCTCTGCATTGTTCTTTGAGGTATTTCTGCCTATGCGCTTTACTGTAACCTCATCAAATATTGGATTATCGCGCAAGAATGCGGCATTAAAATTTATAGTGCCAAAGCCATCAGCGCTTTCTATGCGCCCAATAGTCTTAGAATTCTTTTTATATGATTTTCCTTCAACATAGACAAGCTCATAAGCAATGACATAAACAATCCTATCTTCGTCTTTACCTTTGGCATTTATATAGACTCTAGGCAAAGAGTTTCTAGCTTTATCAATAAGATTTTTATCAGTCATTTGGTGGCTCCGATAATTTAATTTATCATGTATATATATTCTACATGAAAATATAGTAAAAAGCTAGGCTTTTTGGGTTCTTCCCTGAAATTGGGGGTTGACCCAAGATCGCAAACGGTATCTATGGTCTTAAGCACAAGAATGCTTAAGACCCGGCCAAATTGTCAATGCAAAAACTGTCCGTCAATGACAAGCCCTTACGGGTTGGCTTTGCCAATCATTGACTGTCAGTCTTTTGCATTTGCTAAAGCTTTATGAAAAATCCCAAAGATTTTTCCCTTGAGATTAATTTTTATATTTCAGATAAAATAAGGGCCCTGACAACAACTTTACCCGACCAAAGGAAAGAATATGACAGAGCCTAGTGCTATTATAATAAATTCCTACACTGCTGCCAATACAGAAACAAATGAAACTTTAATCAAAGCCAGTGCTAATGAATTAATGCACTGTAAGTTTGAACACGGCGTTCTCAATATGTACCCGGGTTGTGTAATGTCTGGTGAGCCTGAAATAGATGCTATGGCAATGACTGTTACCTATCATCTTGGCTATACGCTTTGGAGAGAGGAGCTTGAACAAAACTGCCCACTCTGTGGCTGCCATAAAGTAAATATAAAGGACTGGGGAGAGCGCACAGTAAAAGATTGCACACTAGGACCATTTGCGGTTATTTTAAAGATACGCGTACCTAAGGTCATTTGTTGTGGTTGTGATCATGCCAGGTGGCTAAAGCCAAGCTTTGTCCATCCGCATCATAGGATAACCTTACGCTTATATGGGCAGATACTGCAGCTTCTTGATTTGGGTGAGAGTCATCTAGATTTAAAGAAAATAAGCTCTATCACGGCTGTAGAGGCAGATATTGTCAGGAACATTGATAAGGCAAGGCTTATAGAGATGTTCAAAGATATAAGTCTTGAAGGCGTTAGGAACATAGCTATAGACGAGATAAGCGTTAAAAAGCACCACAAGTATATATCAGTCATCATAGATGCCGATACCAGGCGCCTTTTGTATGCTGCCTACGGCAGAAAGAAAGATGATTTAAGGCCATTCTTTGATAGATTAAAAGAGCTTGGACTGCTTGACCAGATTGAAGGTGCTGTAATGGATGGTAACTGCGGATATCAGAATCTAGTCAAAGAGCTCTGTCCTAATGCAAAGATAGTACTTGATTTATTCCACTGCCTGCAACAGTTTAACAGTGAAGTGGCAGATGCCATAAGGCTTGATAAAATAAAAGATTTACGCAAGGAGCTTGGCGCCATGGACGCCGGCGAGTATCAACAAAAGAAAAGTGAATACAAGAAGCGTATAAAAGATCTTAGACAGAGCAAGTGGCTGACTTACATGGGCTCAGATAAACTCAACACTCTTGAAGAGTCGCAAAAAGATCTTGTAGAAACCCTCAAACAGAATAAGACCTTGTTTACAATATCAATTTTTGGAGACCATATCAGAGATCTATGACATAGCGGAGGTACACCTGAGCAGGTTGAAACAGCAATTAAAAACCTGTATTCACAAGCTGAAGCAACAGAAATTCCTTTACTGATAAGGTTCTGCAAGAAGCTAAAAGATTGGAGCTGTTATATTATTCATGCGGCTACAACTGGCTTAAACACCAGTATTTTAGAGGGATGCAATGCTAAATTTAAAACCATTAAAAGGGTAGCATACGGTTTTAGAGATATAGGGTACTATATATTGAAAATGCATCAGGCTCTGTCTCGAGATAGAAAATCAACTCTCAAAGCTGCCGTAGTTTCAGAGCCTGTTGAAAATGTCAACCCCCAAATTTAGGGATGAGTCGCTTTTTGAATAAAAAAGTATTAAAAACAATGAAAAAAGGCGCATTTTGCGCCTCAATAAACAAATTAGAATCGTGTAGATTTAAAAATTAGATCTTAGGGGTTCAGTTGAGAAAATCAAACAGTTGCTTTTGTCAATGACAACACAATAACAGATAGGGACTTCTACATTCCAACCTAAAGCTAAAAGATTTTTAACAGCATCAAATACGAAGTTGAAAAACAAAATAGTATTAAGCACTTTTGCAGTACTGACAGCTCTTACTTTAACAGGATGTTCTACTGACATAAAAACATATGACTATGGCAGGGCACCGCTTGATGATGCTAAATTTTACTATCACATGATGGAATATATAGCAAAAGATGATCCTATAAGAGATGAAATCAGCAATGTATTTTCCCTGCCTGACTATGAGCTTGATAAAAAGATAGCAGGAGAGAGACAGGGTGATGAGCAGAGCCTTGCTTTTAAATCATTAAACACTTATGAAGGCAGATATTATGAGGGACTTTATCCTACCCAAAAAGGGTGGGACGAGGGTCGCAAACATAATGCCTACTTTGAACACGGTCCTCTAGCATGGGCTTTTGGCTCTATGACAGCAAGAGAATATCTTGATATGCTCAACTCACCTCGGGTTAAGGAGCTAAATCGCAATTACAATTTATTGCATGTTGCTGACAAAGATTATGTCTTTAAAAACTGTAAGTTTTCAGATATGTCTATAAGTATAAGTGGCTATGGCTCTTTGTCGCGCTATCTTGATAAAAAACATGAAGATTTCTACATGAATAGAAGCTGGTCACCTTTGATTATATCTTCAACATTTAAAAAGTATGGTCACGTGGCAGCATCTGTGTTTAGTGATCCATCAACACTGGATAAAATTGATATTGAAGAGGCAAAGAGACTTAGAAACAGTCCTGAATGGCCAACACATATCTACTATACACCTATATCAAACTTTGATGTGCTTGGCTGGCCTATTACGAAAATGCTCGATCGCATGGCCAATAATGAGTACAGAGAGAGTAAAACCTTTGTAACACTCTTTATCTGCACACCTGAGCAGAGCAAACAGGCAAGAGTAGAATACTTTAAGAAAAACCCTAGATATAGACAGGAAGTAATTGATTTAAGAGAAAAGCTAGGACTTGAGCCTGAGGCTATCTAAAACCTAAGGTTTAAAGTCTTAAAAATATGTACAGGTGCAAAGCGAGTCGCAAACAACGCTCTTTGTTTCCTCACAAATTAAAAATTTCTCTTGTTATCAGGCAGTTTTTGGCAGGATAAAAAGAAATAAAAAAAACAGGTATTTTTATAGCGTGATTTTAAAGCTATTATTGATCTGTAGAGCCTTTAGATCCTATCTGACAGGAGGTGTACATATGTTAAGATATCTAATTCTATTTTTTCCATTGGCCGCAGTTTATAGCGTGCAGGCTCTGCCATGGCAGTCAGATGATCTTAAGCAAAATTTAATGGTTCCAACAGTTAAAATGAACACTACAGCCTTAGGCTCTTATACATATGCGACAGCTTCAGGAATAGGCACAGCAAATGTATATGATAATGACATGCTCTGTGGCAATGTGCTTGGCAATGATATTTATCAAAAAAGCATTCCAAATTATGGAGATCATTTACAAGATAATATCTATTGGCCTATTGGCAATAGCCCATATAAAAATGTGACGTCAGTTTATAACTATAACTATAACTACTCTAAACCCTATGAAAGATCACAAGAGCCGCTTCTTGATAGAGGCCATATGTCAAGTGATGGCTTTGGTGGCTATAATCTGCCCAATGGCGATTATATGAGACCTGATGGTTTTGGCGGTTATAATACGCGCAGAGGAAAAATCACAAGCGACGGCTTTGGTGGCTATAATCTGCCAAATGGTGATTATGTAAGACCTGATGGTTTTGGCGGTTATAATACGCGTAACGGCAAAATCACAAGTGACGGCTTTGGTGGTTATCGTCTTCCAGATGGCAAGTACATGACTCCAGACGGTTTTGGCGGGTATTACATCAGATAAAAAAAGACCAGAGCAAGGCTCTGGTCAAATGAAAAAGCATTCAGTAGCAAAAAAATCTGCGTTCAAAATCTTGAACTATCACTTTGACTGCTGATATTTAAAAAGGTTCAAAAAAAAATTAAAAATATTAAAAAATTTTAAAAGCACGATTTTTTGCAGATCTAAGAGGCATCGGCGTGCTCTGTAATATCAGCACACAGTGCATCTAGTGCCTTGATTAAATCATGAGGATTGACACCTACACTAAAACCGCGCCTGCCGCCGCTTACTAGTATTTCATCATAGTTTAAAGCGCTGTCATTGAGCACCACCATAGTCTTTCTTTTCTGCCCAAAAGGTGAAATGCCACCTATGACATAACCTGTAATTTTTGATGCTGTAGCCTGATCTGTCATCTCAAGTTTTTTTATCTTGCAGGCTCGGGCCAGATTTTTAAGAGAGATCATGGCATTGACGGGCACAATGCAGGTGACATAGGTTTTATCCTGATGGAGCATTATGGTTTTAAAGACACGGTTTGGGTCAATCTGCAAAGCAGAGGCTGCAAAGCGACCAAAATCATGATCTACGCTGCAGTCGTACTCGTAGGTGGTATAGGGAATTTTATTTTTATTTAAAAAAGTCTGGGCAGGTGTAATCATGGCTTGCAAGTTTAAAGCTAAAGGTGTGGGCGTTATGAAAAAACAGGGCGTAAAAAAACACAGTATTTTTATATACTGTGTTTTTTAAATCTTTAAGTTTGAATTAAACCTTGATATTGATGTTTGAGCCTAAGGAGCCTGCTGCCTTTGGAGCTGCTGCCTGAGTATTCTGTACAGTCTCCATGGCGCCCTGAATTAACTGCAGTGCCTGCTGACCCTGCTGCTCATTGGCTTTCTTGGTCATGGCAACTGCTAGTGACTCGTGACCAAAATTGCTTGATAAACCAGTAATTGATGAGCTCATATATTTACCTCACATATATAGTACTTATTAATAGTTATCGTTAGTATAAAGTAATTCTTTAACAAAGAGTGAAAAAAAATTAATTATTTTTAGTATCTTAGGCAGCTACTCATCGGCGTGAAAATTTTTGTGTTTACATTTGGTGCAAGTTTGTGGCATAGATTGTTTTTGTGCGCAATTATGGTGAATTGCTTAACGCTCCATAACATTATGTGTATTATGTACGTAAAATTAATGTGTTATACATAAGAGAGATAAAAATGAAAAAAAGTATTCTGGCAGCTGCCATATTAGCTTTAGGTCTTAATGCTGCATCTGCTGATGTTCTTAAAGTTGGTACCCATCCTACCTTTGCTCCATTTGAGTATGTAGATGACAATGGCAAAGCCATAGGTTTTGATATTGAGCTTATTGAGGCTATTGCCAAAACCCAGGGTGATACAGTTGAGATTGTCTCCATGCCTTTTGACGGTCTGATCCCTGCGCTGCTTACAGGTCAGATTGATGCCTCAATTACCGGCATGACTATAACTGATGAGAGAAAGAAGCGTGTTGATTTTACAGAAGGTTATTATGTAAGCTCACTGTCAGCTTTAATTGCCGCCAAGGATAAAGAAAGTCTTACTGATGTGCAGAAGTTAAAGGGTCAGAAGATCTGTGCTCAGATTGGTACTACAGGTGCCATGTTTGCCGAGAAGCTAAGCCCTGGCAATGTTGTGGCTCTTAACAATCAGCCAGATGCCATGCTTGAGCTGCAAAACGGCGGCTGTGTGGCCCTCATCAATGACAGACCTGTAAATCTTTTTTATCTGCAAAAGGCCAACACTGACAAGATTGTAGAGCTTGCTGACAAGAGCCTTGTGGAAAATGCCGATGTCTACGGTATTGCCGTACAAAAGGGCAACAGTGCCATGGTTGAAAAATTAAACAAGGGTCTTAAGGCCGTAAAGGAAAATGGTCAGTACAAGGAGCTACACAAAAAGTACTTTGGCGTTGAGCAGTAAGTGTAAGAATCCATCATAGCAAAACTAAAAGCTCAGATATTACGCTGAGCTTTTTTTTGATTCTAAAAAGAGAGTTTTACTAGAGATCGAGTTTTAAAAGATTGGAGAGCTGTGCTCTTACAAGCTTAAAATCGACACAGTGCACGGCATGGATGCCAAGAGAATTGGCCATATTGACATTGGCCAGACTGTCATCGATAAAGACACATTCCTGAGGCTTAAGATGATAGCGCTCAAGCAGTGTATGATAGATACCTTTTTCAGGTTTAATCATCTCCTCTTCACCAGAGACTACAATACCTTCAAAATCATCTAAAAATCTGTAGCGTGAAAAGGCAACAGGGAAGGTTTCAGCCGACCAGTTGGTAAGTCCATAGATCTTAAAACGCCCTGACTCTTTGACCTTGTTGAAAATATCAATACCATCTGCTATTTCGCCTTTGAGCATCTTAGGCCAGCCTGTCTCGTACAGGGCAATTTCTTCTTTATACTCAGGATACTGCTCTTGCAGTCTGGCAACTGCATCTTTAAAAGGCACGCCTTTATCCATCTGTGCATTCCATGTGCTAGAGCAGATATGCTCAAGAAAATATTCCATTTTCTCTTTATCATTGAACACATCGTTGTAAAGGTATCTTGGGTTCCAGTCAAGCAGCACACCGCCAAAATCAAAAATTACATTTTTAATTTCCACTTTAATTTCTCCGTAAATGTAGTGTGACTACAGCATAAACCAAAATAAAATTTTGCAACATGCATATCGCACAATTTTGCTCTGGTGTATACAAATATTAAATTTCTATTAACTTAAGTTATAAAAGCTACATTGGTGTATGTAAAAATACAATAAAAATAAATATATATATATATCTATCTATGTCAGGGGCACTCTTTGACAGGCTTATTGTGTCTGTGTACTGTCTTTATATTAATTTCCACATAGTTTGAGTTTTGTTGTAAAATACACAGGTTGTTCTAAAGGGTGGATATGTGGCACTAAATACAGTATCAGCTACACACTTAAGAACCTCTTTATTTTGATTTTTATAGCGATTGTGAGGGCTTATGGCACGCAATTTTAAATCTTCAGTTCTTGCTATGACTCTGTTTGCAGGTTCTGTATTTGGTGCATCAGTAGCAACAGCAGCTGACGTACTTAAGGTTGGCACTGAAGGAACCTATGCTCCTTTTGAGTTTGTGGACATTAACAACAAGGGTCAGCTCATAGGCTATGATATTGATATTATGGCAGCTGTTGCAAAAGATCTGGGTATGGAGCTTGAAGTTGTGAATATGCCTTTTGACGGCCTTATTCCTGCTCTCATGACACAGCAGATTGATGCTATTGCCGCTGCTATGTCAATTACAGAGGACAGAGCTAAGAAGGTTACCTTCTCCGATCCTTACTACAAATCAGGCCTTAGCATCATTGTACGCAAAGACAGTCAGGACAAGTACAAGACAGCTGACGATCTTAAAGATCAGACTCTGTGTGCACAGATCGGCACTACAGGCTTTATGACTGCCAACAAGATTTCAGGCAAGGTTACTGCCTTTAATACACAGCCTGAGGTTTTCCTTGAGCTGCAGTCAGGCGGTTGCGAGGCTGTGGTCAATGACCGTCCTGTAAATCTGTACTATCTGGTGCAGAACAAGGATGTAGCTGCAGTGGAGCTTAAAGATATTCTCTCAGCTGAGGAGTATGGTATTGCTGTAAGAAAGGGCAATACTGAGCTTCAGGAGAAGATCAACGCCTCTTTAAAGAAATTAAAGGAGAGCGGTGAGTTTGGCAAGATCCACAAAAAGTGGTTTAACGTAGAAGAGTAGTTTTTATACTCATTTATGGGGTAGGCATGTAACATGCCTACTTTAATTTTTTTTATTTTCTAAGTTCTTTTTATAGTAAAGATGACATTTGATTTTTCACTGATTACGGATAATCTGTCCTTACTTCTTTTAGGTGCTTTTGTTACAGTTAAAATTACAGCCGCATCTGTGGCTATAGGTACTTTTATCGGCCTGTTTGTTGGTATTGCAGAGATTGCAAGATACTGGTGGATAAGAATTCCTGCCAAGATTTATGTAGACTTTTTAAGAGGCACTCCACTTCTAGTTCAGATTTTTATCATCTATTTTGCCATGCCTATTATTCTTGGCGTAAGAATAGATCCTTTTGTTGCAGCTATTACTGCCTGCTCTATCAACTCAGGTGCCTATGTAGCTGAAATTTTCCGTGCCGGCATTCAGTCTATAGACAAAGGTCAGATGGAGGCAGGTCGCTCATTGGGTCTGTCATGGAGCTCCACCATGCTCTTTATCATTATTCCTCAGGCCTTCAAGCGCGTGGTACCACAGCTTGGCAATGAATTTATCGCCATGCTCAAGGATTCATCACTTGTGTCTGTAATCGGCTTTGAGGAGCTGACAAGAAAGGGACAGCTTATTATTGCAAGTACCTATGGCTCACTTGAGATCTGGTCTGCTGTTGCTGTTATCTATCTTGTTATGACCTTGTCCATCACACGTTTTGTGGCCTATCTTGAAAAGAGATTTAAGTAAAAATGATTGTAATTAAGGATTTGCACAAGAGCTTTGGCTCACACTGTATTTTAAATGGTATCGATCTTGAGGTTAAAAAGAGCGAGGTAGTTGTAGTTATCGGTCCTTCAGGTTCAGGTAAGAGTACACTGCTGCGCTGTGTAAACTATCTTGAGGTTCCAAGCTCTGGCACCATTACCATTGACAATCACACCATTACTCCTGAGACCAATATCAATACCATACGTGCCGAGGTGGGTATGGTGTTTCAGCACTTCAATCTCTTTGGTCACATGTCTGTGCTTGATAATATTACCTTGGCTCCAATCAAGGTGCGCGGTATGTCCAAGGCAGATGCACAGGAGGTGGCTCTTGATCTGCTCTCAAAGGTAGGTCTTAAGGATAAAGCCTCATCCTATCCAAGTCAGCTCTCAGGCGGTCAGCAGCAGCGTGTGGCTATTGCCAGAGCTCTGGCTATGAAACCTAAGATCATGCTTTTTGATGAGCCTACATCAGCACTTGATCCTGAAATGGTTAATGAAGTGCTTGAGGTTATGAAAAATCTGGCTGAAAGCGGCATGACCATGATGGTGGTAACCCATGAGATGGGCTTTGCCAGACAGGTGGCAGATCGCGTGCTCTTTGTTGACGGCGGCAAGATTATTGAGCAGGGAAGTCCTGATGAGGTATTCTCAAATCCAAAGGAGGATAGAACCAAAGACTTCCTGTCCAAGATTTTATAATTAAGGATATATATGGCACTGACAAATTCAAAAAAGGGCCAGGCTTTTGATAAAAGCTCCTATAAGGAGCTTTTAACTCTAAAAAATCTACCCTCATGGCTGGCTTTGGCCTGCCTTGCTGTTTTTGCCTATATACCCAACCGTCTGCGCGATATCTTTGCTATTGTCTGCGCCTATTTAGTCTTTTTAATACCATCCAAGCCACGCCGTGTGGCCTATGCCAATTTACGTACAGCCTTTCCCGATCTCAGTGCCAAAGAGTGTCGTGCCATATCGCGCCGCTCCATAGCTGTAGGTTTTTGTGTAACGCTGGCCTATGGCGAGCCTACATTTTTACCATCCTTTATGTTAAAAAGGCGCTGGATTGTACATGGTCTTGAGCATCTGCAAAAGGCAAGAGAAGAGGGGCGTCCTATTATATTTTTAGCTCCGCACACCTATGCTATAGACAGATGTGGTCTTTATCTGTCCTATGTAGGTCTTGAGATGTGCACCATGGTCAGATCGCAAAAAAACAAAGTCTTTGACTGGTTTTTAAATCAGCAGCGTCTGCGCTTTGGCGGCAGTGTCTATGAAAGAGATGCCGGGCTTAGAACTTTAATCCGCGAGCTTAAAAGTAATCACTCCTGCTTTTTCCTGCCAGATGAGGATTTAGGCGATAAATCAGCCCGCTTTATTGATTTTATGGGTGTACCTAAAGCTACAGTATCCACACTGCCAAAGCTTGCCAAGGTTGGCAATGCTCAGGTTATGCAGCTTTTTTCAACCTACAATATTAAGAAGGCCGCATTTGAGATTTTCCTGTCTCCTGTTTTTGAAAATTATCCAGGATCTGATTTGGATCAGGATCTTAGGCGTATGAATGAGTGCATAGAGCATGAGCTTGTGCGCCATAAAGAGCAGTATATGTGGATTTTACGTATCTTCAAGACTCTGCCCGATCCAAGCTATCCTGACATTTATGCCAATACCTATACCTCTTTGTACAAAAGCGGCAAGAGTATTGATGTAGCTGGCCGTCGCCGTCCTTACAGGCCATATGATGAACAGGGTCAGGAGAATAATGACAGTCTTTAAAGATACCTGTTTAACATCACAGTGCCATGGTTTTTAGATACATTCTTATACACTGTGTATGCCCTTGATAAAGGGTTTTGTATAATGCCTTGTTTTAGTGCGAAAGATCTTTAAATGATCTTTTGTGTCCTATCAGTAATGCCTTTTAAAATCAAGGCTGTTTAAAATATATGTAGAAGCTTTTACAAGTAGGTTTATACTTGAATCATACTCATATTCACGAGTTTTAGGTGGGCTGTTGCACTTTGGTGCACTTGCCCAACCTAATGCTACATAGATCACATGATATATAAATGTCAGTGAAAATGTGATATATTTATGCAACTTTTTTATTGGAACAATTTGGTATTTAAAAATGTTTTTTGATCGTATTGAAGCAGCTCCTGCTGATCCTATTCTTGGTTTAACTGATGCCTTCAGGAATGATCCAAATCCTGAAAAGATTAATCTTGGCGTAGGCGTATATCAGGATGATGCAGGTAAAACTCCGGTTCTATCCTGTGTCAAGGATGCTGAGAAGTTCATTTTAGACAATGAGCAGTCCAAGTCATATCTTCCAATTACAGGTTTATTAGAGTTTGGTGTTTTAACCCGCGCCTTAATTTTTGGTACCTCAAGCGAGTTTGTAGCAGGCGGCCGTGCTGTAACCTGCCACTGCCCTGGTGGTACCGGTGCACTGCGCATAGGTGCAGATTTCATCAAACAGCAGAATGTTGCCAGCACCATCTGGATTTCAGATCCTACCTGGGCCAATCACTATCAGATTGCCACAGCCGCTGGTTTAAAATATGAGCGCTATCCTTATTATGACAGAGTAACTCACGGTCTTGCCTTTGAGAAAATGCTTGAGACTTTAGATCAGGCTCAGGAGGGAGACGTTGTTCTACTTCATGCCTGCTGTCACAATCCTACAGGTATTGATCCAACTGCAGAGCAGTGGGAAGCTTTAGCTCAGTTTATGGCACAGAAGAAACTGCTGCCATTTATTGATTTTGCCTATCAGGGCTTTGGCAAGGGTATTGAAGAGGATGCCATTGGTATCAGAACTATTGCCAAGCACTGCAAAGAGTTTATCATTGCCTCATCCTATTCAAAGAACTTAGGTCTGTACAATGAGCGTGTTGGTGCTCTTACTGTGGTTAGTGCCGATGCAGAAACTGCCGAGCGTGTAAACTCACAGGTTAAGATTGCTGTACGTACAGCTATTTCAAATCCTCCTGCCCACGGTGAGAAAATCGTTACTACTATTTTAGGTAATGATGATCTGCGCAAGAAGTGGGTTGAAGAGCTTGCTGCCATGAGAGGCCGCATTCATGAAATGCGTCAGATGCTTGCAGATAAGTTAAGTGCTGCAGGTGCCGGTGATTTTAGCTTTATCACCGAGCAGAACGGTATGTTCTCCTTCTCAGGTCTTAACAAGGAGCAGGTTGAGAAGTTAAAGCAGAACTTTGGTATCTACATCGTAGGCTCTGGCCGCATCTGTGTTGCAGGTATCAACACTTCAAATATCGACAAGCTGGTCTCTGCCATTACTGCAGTTATCAAAAACGACTAAGCTTTAGATTAAAAAGTAAAAAAGGCACAGTCTTAAATATAAGGCTGTGCTTTATTATTTTTAAAAAAGATAAAGCGACAGATATTTTTCCTTTATTGAAGTATAGAGGGAAACTTTAAAGCTTTAAACGACAATTACTTTTTTTCTTGTTGGGCTATATCTATGCTTAGCACTGCTTAAAATGCAGAAGATTGTTAATAAATCATAGTATTTCCTCTTTACTGTCTAAAAGTCTTTTTGTAATAAATTGTTTATTAGAATGTTCAAATGTTAATTTTATTTGTTCCTTTAAAGATAGATTTTAGCGTATGAGCTAAATGTGACATAATGAATCTGATAGGAAATATCTTAAATTTTTATAATACATTAAAATATATAAGCCTTTAGGATCTTGATATTAACCCCAAATTATTAATTAGAAACAACGATAAATGTAGAAAATAATTTTAACGCTTTTAATCAGGTATAAACATGTTTATGATTGAAACCAACGATTTAAAGTGTGCTGTTAAAATTCATTTGTTTTATTTAGATAAGTCCAAGCGCGGGATATGTTCTATAAAAACTTTAGAGAATTAAGAAAAAAATTCCTCGCAGTGCTTCTTTTCCATACATTATTTCACTGCAGGCAATTTATGTTGATAAGACTGATCTTATATATGATATTGCCTGTGATACTGGTCCTCAATTTTTATCAAGGCCAAGACGCTTTGGTAAGTCAACTATAGTCTCAGTATTAGAAGAGCTTTTTACTCATGGTGTTAAAGCGTTTATAGATGACAAAGGCAATGAGCATGAGTCCTATTTTAAAGACCTTGCTATTGAAAAGCTTTGGACTGATGGGGATACTTATAATGTTATACATATTGATTTTTCCAATATGCCAGAAAATCAGGCCATTGTTGATAAAAGAATAGAGGCTGCCAAAGCTGTTAATAAATACAGCTCTTATAATCTTGCATCGGCAATTGAGAGCTTTATTTATGGTTTTGAATAGGTAATTAGACAACACTTTTTAAAGTATAATTTTAAAAATGATAATGATACAACATCAGCTGGCGATCTGCTGACTGACTTTGTAAAAAAGGCTGGTCCTGGAAAAACAGTATTGCTTATAGATGAATATGATTATCCTTTAATCCATATTCCTGTAACTCTGAAAACAAAAGAGGAGAGGCAATGCTATATAGACGCTGTGTTGACAAGTATCAAGTCTTTTTATGCAACATTAAAACGCAAGAGTGAATATTTTAGAAAGATTTTTATCACTGGCATTACCTGTTATAAGGATGTGTGTATTTACGGTAAGCAATACTATAGAGGATATATCACTAAATCCACACTTTGGCAGTATTGTAGGTTTTACGCGTGAAGAGATTAAAATATATTTTGACGAGCATATAAGATATAGCGCATCTATACACTATGGGATTGAGCAACAAGATCTTAAAGATGAGCATGTTGATGGTCTTATCAGTGAGCTAGCATTGTGGTATGACGGCTACTGTTTTGATGAAGATCATGCTCATCATGTCTTTTCAACTATATCTGTATTAAATTTCTTTGCAAGTATCAATGCTAGATTTAAAAACTACTGGTACGATTTAGGAGGTATTCCTGCCGTATTGAAACATAACGTAAAAAATATGGCAGATGATTTTCTAACCATCAATATTGAAGATAAAGATTTCAGGCTTAAGGTAGACAGATCTCAATTTTTTAATCAGGATTCGTACTATAATATGAATCCAAAGGTCCTTTTATTTCAGACTGGCTATCTGACTCTTGCATCTCCCATTAGAGAAGATGTAGTAATGCTAAAGCTTCCAAATGAAGAAATACGAGATTCACTAAGAAGTCTGCAAAGAAGCTTTATTTTCAATCTGCCTAAAATTTATGATAACAATATCAAGATTACCGAGAGTATAACGTCACAAAGGCTGTGTAGCTTTTTAAAGCTGATACTGACAGCCACTGACTATAGTGTATTTGTAAAGAGTATTGTAGATGAGTTATCTCTTGTAAAGCATTTTTATAATTTCTTTAAGACAGATAATTTTGTCAGTGCATTAATTGATACAGCTCAATCAAAGGCAGTAAATGCTAAAAGAGAGGTGCATAATGCCTTTGGTCGCTGTGATCTCAGGCTTGATTTTAAAGACAGTGACTATACTTTTATTTTTGAGTTTAAATATACGCATGCGTCATATAACAAGTCAGATGAATCACTTATGGTGGAGGCCTTAAATCAGATACGTGACAGAAATTACCATAAAATCATGAATAGAAAAGTCAGAGCCTTTGGCTGTGTGTATAATGATAAGTTACGTCAGATATCTTTACTAAAGGAGCTTGTCTGATAGAGACATAAGATACAAGATCCTATGTCTTAAAAGAGATTTAGATCTCGCCCATACACTCTCTGAGCTCACGCACATACTCCTTTGGAGCAATGCCTTTATAGGTTGCTGTGGCAGCACCTGTTGCAACTGCCATATAGGCCGCTGATTTTAAATCGGCGCTTTCAAGATAATCACTTATAAATCCTGCAATCATGCTGTCACCGGCACCTGTTCTGTCAATAGCATCACCGCCAGGTGTGGCAATGACATAGGCATTATCCTCGCAGTCAACAAAGACAGCGCCGTTTTTGCCCATGGAAACGAGAACATTCTGCGCGCCTTTATCGCGTATGGCGCGGGCAGCCTCAATTACCTTGTCATTGTCAGAGAGCTCTTTTTGTAAAAAGTCCTGCAACTCATACAGATTTGGTTTGACCAGAAAAGGTTTTAACTCAAGAAGAGGAGCAAAAACATCTGGTGGTGTGTCAATAATGACTTTGGTGCCTGCTTTTATATTTTCAAAAAAGGTGCGGTATATATCCTGTGGCAGTGACGGCGGTACCATGCCTGCTAGCACCAGAATATCGTTTTCCTTGATGATTTTGATTTTGTTTATAAGATAGTTGATATCATCAGAGGTAACAGTAGGGCCCAGGCCGTTGATTTTGGTCTCCTTGGTGTCCTTGATACGTATGTTGATGCGGGTACGGCCACGACGTACTCTGATAAAGCCTGTGTTGATGCCACTTGCCATGGTCATACGCATAAGCTCATCGCCAGAAAAACCTGCCACAAAACCCAAAGCTGTAGAGTTGCATCCCAGATTCTTGAGCATAATGGAGATATTTATACCTTTGCCTCCTGGTCTTAACTCCTCTTCAATGGCTCTGAAGTTGCCACCTGACTCAAGGGTAGATGACAGACTTACAATAAGATCCAGAGAAGGGGAAGATGTTACGGTATAAATCATATAAAAATCCTGCTACTGTGCTGAGTGTATGCGTACATCATTCCAGGTTCTGGTTAATAATTTAACCACACTGTCCTTTGGTATAACTATATGCATTCTTTTTAATTTCTCTGCATCATAGTATATACCCTTGTTGTCGGTTATTTCCTTATCGACAAATTTAGTTGCCTCTTTATTGGCATTGGCATAGCGCACATAGTTTGAAATCTCGGCTATAACCTCAGGGCGCATGATAAAGTCAAGGAACTTATAGGCATTGTCCTTGTTTTTAGCATCCTTGGGTATGGCCAGCATGTCATAGCCCATAAGGGCGCCTTCTTTTGGAATAATATATTTAATCTCATCAAGGCCAGCCTCTTTAGCCTTCTGCGCTGCAAGCTGTACATCACCAGACCAGCCTACAGAGACACAGACCTCGCCTGAGGCCAGATCGTTGCCATACTGTGATGAGTGCATATATCTTACATTTTTCATAATGGAGACAAGAGCATCTCTGGCCTTTTGATAATCAGCCTTGCTTTCACTTTCAGGATCTAGTCCAAGATAGATTAAAGTTGAGCAGATCATATCTGAAGGGCTGTCGAGCACTGTAAGGCCACACTCTTTGAGCTTTGAGGCAATAGCATCATCAAACAGGGCATCCCAGCTGTCAAGCTCAAAGTCATCGCCCATGATTTTTTTGACAGCCTTTTCGTTATAACCTATGCCTGTTGAAAGTTCCATATAAGGAATACCAAAGCAGCCGCCTGTAATAACTTCATTGATTTTGGCCATCTTTTTTTCATCAAGATTTTTAAAGTTAGGCAGTTTTTGCACATCTAGCTTTTCAATAAGATTAAGATCGGAGAGCCTTTTTAAAATGTGCAAAGAAGGGGCCACTATGTCATAGCCTGATGAACCTGCCATCATTTTGGCCTCAAGCATTTCATTTGAATCCATGACCTGATAGTGAACCTTGATATTAGTTTCCCTTTCAAACTGCTCTATGGTTGACGGGGCAATATAATCAGACCATTGCAGTATATATAAATCATTACTCTGGGCAGATGCGCTCATTATTGACATGGCCAATGTGCCAACAATTATCGATTTTAAAAAAAACACTTTGTACCCTTTAAAATTTCAACTAACATGTAACTAATGATAAAATAATTTATACCTGATTAACATCAAGTAGAAAAAAAAGATGCAAAAAAAAAGTGAGGTAGTCGATGACTTTGAGCGCAAAATTCTTTAAATATCCGGTACTTATTATAATTTTAGCTTATGTTCTGTACGTGTCCTGTGTAGGTTTGATATCTAATGTTTCTCCTCAGTCATATGCTCCTGCAAAAGTTGACAATACAGCAGATGAAAGACAGAAAGCTCAGATTTTAGCCCGTGGTGTAACCGACGCACTTGAGACTGAGCTGTCATCACTTTTTGGCTGGCTGCCAAATGATATTTTAATGGAGCAGAAAATCATTGATAACAAGACTGCCTATCAGCGCGGTGTTATCTATGCCACCCGTCCTGCATCTGATATTGTGGCCAAAACTGCAGGCCGCGTAGGTGAGAGAGATACCATTGACTCACGTCTTAGCGATGCCACATCACGCTATTTTACCTATGCTGACAATGTATGGGGCTTTTTATTTGTCTATGACTGTGAGGGCAAGTACAAGGCCGGTATCAAAGGCTGGCAGGACTGGGCCAACAGTGTGGGCACCAAGTCACGCGATGCTGGCATCTACAATGTAAAATCAGATGATGTCTTTAATATTTTAAAATACTGCTCCGCTATGACTGACTATGCCTTAGGCATTTTAAACAATACCGATATTAGCCATATGGATGCTGACAACAACATCTATTATGTAAAGGGTGTAGCCAAGGTGGCCGGCAATGTGCTGCGTGCTCTTATTGCAGTTGATGAGTCAGTAGTGGCACGAGGCGGTGCTGAGAATGTTGACGAGGCTCTAAAGCGTTTTGCCTATATTGATGAGTTCAATCCTCTTTACGTAGTTGCAGGCGGCAATGCCAGAGGCGATGCCATGCTGCCAAATCACATTGCAGCTATGGCCCGTCATCTTGATGTAGCTAACAACAGACTTAACGATATGATGGCCTCCATGGATAAATAAGCGGATCTTATTTTTTGTAAATGAAATTCATGGATAGTATCTGGAGATGGTTTGAACATTTAGTTCCGCCATTTCCAGAGGCTGAAATCAAAACGCCACCTGCAAATCTATTTCATTTTATCCTGTACTATACACAGGGACTGTGGCGCTTTCTGCTTATAGTTGGCATTCTCACCGCTCTTATGGCTGCAGGTGAGGCTTTGTTTTTTATCTGCCTTGGTCTTTTGGTTGACTGGACTACCACAAGCTCGCCATATTCATTTATTGCAGATCACGGCAGTCATCTTATTTTTATGCTGATTTTAGCAGGTGTAATACTGCCTCTTGCTACCACCTTTCATTCTTTTATACTGCATCAGACCTTGTTCTCAAACTATCCAATGCAGATACGCTGGAGAGCGCATCACTATCTTTTAAATCAGTCCATTGATTTTTTTGAGGATGAATTTGCAGGGCGTATTGCCAATAAGCTGATGCAGACAGCTATGGCTGTGCGCACCTCGGTATTAAAGCTTGTAGATGTGCTGATGCATATGCTTGTATATCTTGCCACCATGCTGTGGATGCTGGCTGATGCTGATCTGCTCTTATCGCTGCCGCTTTTAATCTGGCTGTGTCTTTACGTAAGTGCTCTGGTGGTCTTTATTCCAAGACTGCGCATGCAGTCACAAAAGCAGGCAGACAGACGCTCTGATATGGTGGGGCGTATTGTAGACAGTTATGTCAATATAACAACGGTCAAGCTCTTTGGCGGCAGGGGCCGTGAGTCACAGTATGCCCATGAGGGTATGAAGCACTTTATTAAAAGTGAAAGACAGGCGCTGCGCACTTTAACGCTCTTTGATCTTAGTGTACAGTTTATGAACTATACACTGTTAATTTCCATCACTATGCTCTCACTGTGGCTGTGGGCTGACTATCAGGTCTCATCAGGAGCCATTGCTGTGGCTATGGCTATTGCTATCAGAATTATCAATATGTCACGCTGGATGATGTGGGAGGTGGGTGCTATTTTTGAAAATATAGGCACAGTCTATGATGGCATGAGTACACTGACACGACCTATTTCAGTACAGGATAAAAAACACACAGAAAAATTACAGGCTGTACAGGGCAATATTGACTTTAAAAATGTATTTTTTGCCTACAAGGGCAGCAAGGATATATTTTCAAATTTAAATCTCTCCATTAAGGCTAAAGAAAAGGTGGGCATAGTAGGCCCATCTGGCGCCGGCAAATCTACGCTGTTAAATCTCATGCTGCGTTTTTATGATGTAGACAGAGGTCAGGTGACCTTAGATGGCATAGACATACGCAATTTAAAGCAGGATGAGCTGCGTGAGTATTTTTCTATGGTCTCGCAGGATGTGTCTTTGATGCACCGCACCATAAGACAGAATATTCTGTATGGCTCTGATGCCGATGAGAAAAGACTTGAGGAGGCGGCACGTCTTACTGATGCTCTGTCCTTTATCAAATCACTGTCAGATTACAGGGGGGCCAGTGGCTTTGAAACCATGGTGGGTGAAAGAGGCGCCAAGCTCTCAGGCGGTCAGAGACAGAAGATTGCGCTCTCGCGCGTTATTATGAAAAATGCGCCTATACTTATTCTAGATGAGGCCACCTCTGCTCTTGATTCAGAAAGTGAGCATGTAATTTTAAACAATCTGTCCACCATTATGGAAGGACGCACCGTCATTGCCATTGCCCACAGACTCTCAACTTTAATGCTTATGGACAGAATTATTGTCATAGACAAAGGTCAGGTGGTGCAGCAGGGCACACACAAAGAGCTTTTAGCTGCAGATGGTCTGTACAAGATCTTATGGGAGCGTCAGGTTGACGGTTTTATAGGTTAAATATCAAGCATAGCCTTTCTAAGTTTTATCTAAGTTTTGCTATTTATAATCAAAGACAATTGATAGATAGGATTTAACTATGGGCTTTGGGCATAAAACTTTATTTTTGGCACTGATCTTTGGCTCGGGTATGGCACTTGCAGGTCATATTTCTCCTGCCAATGCTCCACGTGGCTTTGAAATACCAAAAAGCACCATCATAGAAGTACAAAACAGCCATGCCGATGAGCAGGATGTATGGCTGCGTGGCCGTCTGACCAATTACTATGGTAAGGACAGATACGAGTTTACCGATGAGAATGGCAGCTCTATTGAAGTGGAGCTTGATGATGACCGTTCCTGGTCCCATATAAGTAAAGATCAACTTATTGATATCTACGGTACAGTAGACAGAGACATGTTTTCCATAAAAGTTGAAGTATACGAGGCCCTGCCTGTGGCAGTGCACGAAACAGCAAACTAGCAGGTTCCTGATACTATGTAAAAGGAGCGGGCGGTTAGTCCACTCCTTTTTTATTTATGTTCTGTAAAATTTAAAATTAGTTGCCAAGAGCTCTGGCACTTTTGGCATCAAGACGCACCTTGGTGCTTATCTTTTCAATACAGGCTTTAAGCTCAATAAGCTCATCTTTTCTGATACACGACCAGTTGTAGTCATCATCAAGATCAACTTCTATACATTGGCCTTTAGTGTCAGTAAATTCATACAGGTCATCGCCTAAAAAATTGGTAAGACGCCCCTGTATCACAATCATCTGACCGTGATTGCCTTCATTTAGTAAAGAGGCTATATCATAAGTCTGCAGCTTTAAATTATCAGATGCTCTGCTCTCCTGTGCAGTTGTTGCAAGTATAGGCAGGGCTGCACAAAAGAGAATTAAAGCTGCATGTTTGTACTTCATAAATCTTACTTATCTTTCAAGTGCAGTGGCGTCTTTGACATCAACTTTGATGCTGTTTGCATCACGGTCAATTTCACCATGAATATCAATTAGCTGATCTTTTTGAATGTGTGACCAGTCCTTGTCATCGTCAAGCTCAACTACAATGGTGCCGGTCTCATCTTCAAATATGAATTTATCCTGACCGAGCATCTTGGTAATACGGCCACGCATGGTCACATCCATCTCATCGGTACCATTGGCAATAACATTGGCAACTGTCATATTGGTGGCGGCAGCTGCACTAAAGCCCTGAGGGGCTGTGGCACTGGCATTGTCAAAACCTTGTGGGGCTGCACTGACTGATGAAACAGTAAAAATCATGGCAGCAAGAGATGAAAAAATAATCTTAGTCATGTTTTTAAATCCGTTTGTCAATATTATTAAAATAATCAAATATAAAGTAAAACTGTTTGCTAAGTATATGTGATCTTTTAAAATTATCAATCCTTTAACATGCTTTTAATAAAGAATTGTAAGTATAGGGCATTTCTTGCGATTAAAGGATATAAAAGGGCATAAAAGGGGAGTAAAAGACTTTTATATTAAAATAAAAACCCAAGCTGAGGAGGCTTGGGTTTGGTAGTAAGTTCCTTGGAGAACTAAACTTTCTTACGATACTTACCCATATCGATAGCTACAGCGGTGGCAATAATGATGCCCTTGATAACCTGCTGCCACATTGGGGATACAGAGATAAACTGCAGACCGTACTGAATAATGGTGAATACGAACACACCGGCGATGATGCCTGATACTGTTGCAATACCACCCATAAGAGATACACCACCTACCACACAGGCTGCGATGGCATCAAGCTCATAACCCATACCGTACTGGTTGGTAGCACCTGCGGTTCTTGCGGCCTCTAACACACCTGCAATACCGTACAGACCGGCTGCCAGGATGAAGATGAATAGGTTGGTGGCATATACGTTAACACCGGCTACAACAGCAGCTTCGCGGTTGCCGCCTAAGGCGTATACGTTCTTACCGAAGATGGTCTTGTTAAGTACGAACCAGATAATTACAGTGATAACAGCTGCAATTGGGATAAGTACAGACACGCCTGGGAATCTGCCAAACTGGAAGAGCTTGGTCTGACCTAAGGCTGCAAAGTCTGGTCTTACACCGCCAATTGGCTGTGAGTTGTTAGGTGGAAGGTCAAAGTACAGTGAGCAGGTACCGTATACAATAACTGAGGTTGCCAGTGTTGCAATGAAAGGATGCATTTCATACTGTGCCACCAAGAAGCCGTTGAGGGCACCGAAGATCATACATACAACCACAGCAGTGATGATAGGCACGAACAGAGGCAACTGAGCAAGCTCAGGGAAGAATCTGTTGGCATAATCTTCAGTCTGCAGCATTGAGGTTGAGATAACAGCGGCAAGACCTACGATACGACCGGCTGACAGGTCACATCCTGCAATGATCAGAGTGAAGCAGATACCAAGAGCAATAATGAGCTTGGTTGATGACTGAGTCATAATATCCAGTACCACACGGATCTGCATGAATCGAGGCTGCAGAATACAGATGATAAGTACCAGCACCACCATGGCGATAATAATGGCGTAATTGGTCAGCACATTATTTAAAGTCTTGGCGTTGATTTCAATGTCCTGAATATTATGACCAGGCTTGTACAGGCGCATACCGTTCTGTATGGCCACCCAGGCACCGATAATCATCATTAAAACAGGAAGATCATAAATAACTTTGATCTTGGCAAAGAACAGGGCTACACCTAAAAGTAAAATACCAAGGCCAAGGCCTGTTAAACTTTTACGGTATGAGCTTTGTGTAATTACAGTAGACATATAAGCTCCTTACTTGTTAAAGGATGAGGCCAGGCGCATGATTTCTACCTGGTCGAAGTTTTCTTTATCAACAAATCCGGTTACGTGACCTTCGCACATAACCATGATTCTGTCTGACATACCCATAAGTTCAGGCATTTCTGATGAAATCATGATAATTGACTTGCCCTGGGCAATCTGATCGAGCATGAGAGTATAGATCTCGTATTTAGCTCCAACGTCAATACCACGGGTAGGCTCGTCGAAAATCAGAATATCAGAGTTGGTTAAAAGCCAGCGGGCAATAAGTACCTTCTGCTGGTTACCGCCTGAGAGGTTCTTGATAGGGGCGCCAAGGCCTGGCATCTTAACATTGAGATCGCGGCAGGCCTCAAGAGCTGATGGCTCACGCCTTGAATTGTCAAGAATACCCATGTTGGCAAAGCTCTTTTGCGCAGCAATAACTGTATTATCAAGAATAGAGAGAATGCCGAAAATACCGTTCTGACGACGCTCCTCGGTTAAAAGGGCGATACCGTTACGCTTGGCGTCACGTACAGATTTGATATTGATGGCAGAGCCGTCTTTATACAGTGTGCCTGAGGCAATAGGGCGCAGACCAAAGATTGATTCAACAAGTTCTGTTCTCTGTGCGCCAACAAGGCCGCCGATACCGAGGATTTCACCGCGGTGCAGCTCGAAGTTGACATCCACAAAGGAGCGCTTGGCAGCTGAGGTGAAGTTTTCAACTTTTAAAACAACCTCATCTGATGGTTTTTGCTCTTTGACAGGGAAACGGTTGGACAGATCACGACCTACCATGTTCTTGATGATAAAGTCCTGATCAATGTCTTTAGCTTCCCATGTACCAACGTACTTGCCGTCACGCATGATGGTAACGTCATCTGAAATACGCAGAATCTCTTCCATCTTGTGGGAAATATAAATAATAGAGCGGCCTTCAGAGCGTAACTGATCAATGATCTTGAACAGGTATTCAACCTCATTTTCAGTAAGTGATGAAGTAGGCTCGTCCATGATGATGATTTTAGCATCATAGGAAATGGCGCGCGCAATTTCAACCAGCTGCAGTTTAGATGCACCTACAGTTCTTGCTGTGGCCAGCGGGTCAACATCAAGGCCGATTTTTGCAAAAAGCTCCTCAGTATCTTTTTGCATTTTGGCATGATCAACAAAACCAAACTTGGTAGGGAAACGGCCAATCCATACGTTTTCCATAATAGGACGGAAACGTATAGGATGGAGTTCCTGATGGATCATGGATACGCCAAGACCAAGGGCTGCCTTGGTGGATGGAATATCTGTGATTTTTTGACCATCAATAATGATCTCACCCTCATCTGGGTGATATAGACCAAATAGACATTTCATCAGCGTTGATTTACCTGCGCCGTTCTCACCCATAAGGGCATGCACGGTACCAGGTCTTACTCTCAGGTTGGCATGGTCTAAAGCCAGTACACCTGGGAAACGCTTAACGATGTCATTCATCTCAAGGACGTATTTCTTGTCTGTCATGAGACATGCCTCGCTTTACAATAATTGCAATAAGTTCTGTGTGCTATACGCCATGCGGCGTCAGATCCTAGCAAGACCGGCGTGATATCACGCTCAGACCTCTTAAAATAAAAAGAGAACGCTTACATACAGCGTGTACAATAAATTTCAATCTCTATTTTATTTTGTAAATTTGTGTTTAATTATCGAAAAAAGAAAATTTGTAAGGTCTGATTGTAAAGCCCCCTGTCACAGATAAGTTCTCCAAAGATACAGGGGGCTTTTATTTTAAAAGATTACCTGAAGATTACTTCATGAAATCTTTGTAGTTCTCCTGGGTAACTTTTACGTATGGAATCCATACATACTTACCATCGGTGATCTTGTAGCCGATTGACTCGTCAGTTACAGCCTCACCCTTTGAAGCCTGGTTGGCAATGCGAACTGCGGCAGTACCCTGGTTGTAGGCGTCGTTGAGTGATGTACCTAACATCTGACCTGCGGCAATAGCCTGCAGAGCTGGAGCTGTAGCGTCTACACCGGTTACAGGGATGTACTTCTTAGGATCCTTGCCAGTGTTGTAGCCTTCTGACTTGAGAGCCTCGATAGCACCTAAAGCCATGTCGTCGTTGTTGCACAGTACAGCCTCGATTGCGTCGATGCCCTTAGCTGTGATGAAGTTCTTCATCTTGTCGTGACCCTGAACCTTATCCCAGTTGGCGTTGTCAGCACCGATCTCTTCGATCTTCATGCCAGCATCTTTCATAGCCTTTACGCAGTACTCTGAACGTAAGGTGGCGTCCTGGTGGCCCTGCTCACCCTTAATCAGGATGTACTGGATAACACCGTCACCGTTCTTGTCTGCCTCTGGATGGGCTTTGAAGTAGTCAACGATCAGCTGGCCGCCGATGGTGCCTGACTCTTCAGCCTTGGCGCCTACGTACCAGGCCTTGTCAAAGCCGTCGAGGATGCTCTTGTCTGGCTCACGGTTGATGAATACGATTGGAAGATTCTCGCCTTTGGCCTTGTCTACAAGCGGACCTGCAGCACTGCGATCTACTGGGTTGATTACAAGAGCGGTAACACCCTTGGTGATGAAGGTATCAACCTGATCGTTCTGCATTGGCTGACGGTTCTGTGAGTCTACAAGCTCGATGTCAGCTTTAAGATCGGCTGCTGCCTTTTCCATGTTGTTACGTACACCGGTCATGAATGTATCGTCAAACTTGTAGATACATGAGCCGATTAATACGTCATCGGCAGCCTGTGCTGCACCCATGGTGGCGGCAAACATAACGCCAGCTGCAATAGCAGTGAATTTAGCCTTATTAAACATATATAGCATCCTCCAAAGATACTTAATTGTCGAAGATTTATTTCAGATACATAATATTAATAAATGGCCAAATAAAATGAGATAAAAAGCAAATTTTATGACTATAGTTATTATATGTTATAAATTAATTATAAGTATAAAAACTATTTATATAGTCTCTGTAATAGGCATTAAAATACCATTTAATTTTTTGAGTACAAAAAATGTGGGAACGTTTACATTTCAAATATGTGATATGCTTAACAAAAAATTTTAAAATTTGAAGTTCAAATCTGAAATAAAACTCTAAGCTTACATGTAAGATCTTGTTTTAATGCTCTTTTCATGAAGAGTAAATACAATATCAACAAAATATTTTAATTAATGGACCTTAATTTTTACCTGCAAAGCGGAGTTTTGTGTTCTTAACTTCAATAAAGCTGTCAGGGTTTACATCTGATAAAACCTGCAGACAGTTGGCAAATGCATTTAAAATTATAAATAAAGCTGTGTATTAAGATACCCAAGATCCTATAATTTATAAAAACAAAGTCATGATGTGTATGTACTTGGGATGGTTGGTATCAGGCAGATGCACTTAGTATTATGCCTATCAACAGTGATTGGTTCAGCCCTCTCTTGAGTGTGGCACCTATAAGAGCATCTATATGCTGTGTATTGTGGGCTAAGCAGTTGCGCTATAAGGTTAAATTAAAATCTCCTGATCTTAAGTTATTGTATGGTGCCACATAATACCTATCGTCCATCCAATACTTTTATTCAGATCCTCTCTTCTTTGCAATATTGCCCAAAGATGCAATCTTACATTTTTTCTTGAAAAAGCCTATGCCAATGCCATAGACATGTTTATATTGTGCACTAAACAGATCTGCATATTTCTTTTCTATGATTTGATCTGTAGCCTCATTAGCGACCTCTAGACAGTCATCTGTTGTAGCTCTTTTAAACTCTAAAATAACTGCTCTATCATTAGATGAGTCTTTAAGAATGATGTCACTATAGCCAAGACCACTTTCACTCTCATCTAACATAGTAATACCACAATCGGTTACAGCCTCTATCAAAAGACCCTGCATAAAACCATGAAAGTATTGCTCATGACCTGAGTGTCTAATGCTTATATAGGTTTTTAATACTGTATTGATAATATCCTGAGCCTTGGCAATATCATTACACAGTAATGCATCTAAAAGGTTATAACCCTGTGCACTCCAGGTTGCATCGTCCTCTGAATATAAAACACCAAGCCTGCTTTCAAAGGCCATTCTTACCTCATAATTTGGTATTTTTATTCTGACATTATCTGTCAATGGTGAGTCATCAGATAGAGTGACATAGCCTGTCTGTAACAGCATAGTGCTAAAGGCGTTAAATTTCAGACCACTTTTAATATCAGGATAAACTGTAAATTCAGATAGCTCAATGTCTATTGATTTGCCATCCATTAAGTCCTGTAATTTATCAATATTACCTTGCTTTTTAGCCTCAATTGAGTTTTTAGTATACAGAGTAATAATGTCATTGCCTGAGGTGTTAACCCAAAAAGGCTTTGGCTCATTGCTTCCGTTACGTTTTGATGCGGCGCAGTACTCCATTAAAGACCATGGGCAGTAGACATAATCATTGCCAAATCTATAACCGTTATACCACTTTTTAATCTCATCTTTTTTAGACTCTACACCAAAGTCACTGATGATTTTATCAGTCTGCTCCTGTGTAAAGCCAAAGAAGGATGAGTAAAGCTCATCGTTAACATTAAAGGTGGTAAAGTTATTAGCATCAGTAAAGACACTTTGATGGGCAATTTTTAAGCAGCCTGTAATAATGCCCTTATACAGCCAGGCATCTGGATCTTGTTTAAAGGTATTAACACTTATATCACGGATAATGGCAAGCATTTCATCATAATACGGCTCTTTTGCTACAACTGCCTTTTGTAATGGGACATCATACTCATCTATAAGGATTAAAACCTTTGTGCCATATGCAAGGTATAACATTTTTGCAAGATTGGGTATAAAAAGACCACAATAAGTTACAGCATCATTGAGTTTTGTTAAATCTGCTGACAGATTAAGGTTATTTGCGCAAAAATCGAATATAGTGGAAAAAATAATTTTTCTGTTATCTGATATTTTGGGATTATCTAGCAAAAAGGCAAATGCTTCATATAAGTTGAAAATCTTAATTACTAATTTTTCAACAGCCTCATAAAAGCAGGAGCCCTCAACACCTCTAAAGGAGACATAGATAACAGGCAGCTGTCCCATGACCTTATCTCGCAGCTCTTTGTACTCATCCTGAGCTACAGCAAGATTACGGCCATTGTCTATAAAGAGCTTTTGCTGATAGGTGGTATCGCCTGGATTTTTATAGTCAAGCTCACAAAAGGCCTTAATCATGGACATATTTAAAGTTTTGCCAAAGCGACGGGGTCTTGTGAATAAGGCATTTTCAACCTCATCAGAGCTTTCAAGGAGATTTTTTAAGTATGAGGTTTTATCTACATAATAGGCATTAGATTCAATCAGCTTTTCAAAGATCTCACATCCTGGTAATACTTTTGGCTTTGCGTGTGTGTTCATAATAAAATCCCATTTGTTCCAAGATTTATATGTAATACCTTTGTATGCAACTTCATTACTTTAGTGCATCCATGTGAGCACTTTAACCTTATAATACTAGCATTATTTATAAATTAGAATACTGTCTATCCCCTCTATGCTTTAAAAGCCGGATCATTGAGCCTATAACCTACAAAATAAATTTGGTCATGCTCATATGTCATAGACATCAATGTAAAAAATGTCCGTCAAATATAAGCCTTTACAGGTTGACTATGCCAATCATTGACTATCAGATTTTTGCCTTTGCAGTTTTTAAAAAGATCATTGACGCATTAAGGAAAAATACTGTGCATATGAAAAATTACACAGATTTTTCATTTGATCTTTTTTTGCACAGTTATGTCTTTTAGGGTAGCAAGATAAGCTTTTGTCAGCTCAGCTACAGATACGACCAGCTCAGTTTTTTTTTGATTGATGAGGATCTTTGCCTTGACCTTGGTATTGCAGTATAGAGGGGCTTTAGAATTTCTTACAGATGCATATGGCTATGACACAATCTTGGCTGTATATGCATCGAGGTTAAAAAATCCTGTCAGATTGGGCTTTGACAGGATTATTAACTAAACTCCTTTATGCATATTTTTCTTTAAGCCTGGTATAGAGTTTTTGATGTATGCCATTAAAGTTGCCGTTACTCATAATTAAAATCTCATCACCATCGTGAACAAAGGCACAGACAGCGTCTAAAAGAGTATCAAAATCATGAATAATCTCAAGGTTTTCATGGCCTGCCTTGATTTTATCTATATCCCAGCTGACAGAATCGGGAGCATAGATAAAAGAGTGATCGGCATAGGCAAATGAGTCAGCAAGCTCATCTTTGTTGGCACCTAACTTCATGGAATTGGAGCGTGGCTCAAATACGGCAATAAGACGTTTACTGGTGCCTATTTTATCTCTTAAGCCCTTGGAGGTACACAAGATCGCACTAGGGTGATGGGCAAAGTCATCATAGATATTGATTGAGCCTACAGAGCCTACAAGCTCCATACGTCTCTTTGGCAGCATAAAGCTCTCAAGGGACAGAGCCGCATCCTTGTAGTCAATACCGATAAAGGCGGCAGCCTCAATGGCACACAGGGCATTTTTAATATTGTAAAGTCCTGTGCAGGCATAATTTACATCACAGATATAATCCTCGCCATGATACAGACTAAAGGCCGAGCAGTCTTCCTTTAGCACTTTGACATGCAGATGCTCCTTGTCGCCTGCTATGGCCTTATTTGACCAAAGACCCATGTTGATGACATCAATAATGCCCTGTTCATCATGAGGATAGACTACAAGACCGTTGCCAGGCACTGTTCTTACTAAATGATGGAACTGACGCTTGATATCATCAATTGAATTGAAGATATCGGCATGATCAAATTCAAGATTGTTTAAAATGGCCACATCAGGATGGTAGTGGACAAATTTTGATCTTTTGTCAAAAAAGGCACAGTCATACTCATCAGCTTCAATGACAAAGTAGTCACTGTCGGTATCACGGGCGCTAAGACCAAAATTGCGTGGAATGCCGCCAATTAAAAAACCAGGATTTTTACCGTTTTTCTCTAAAATCCAGGCGAGCATGGCTGATGTTGAGGTCTTGCCATGCGTGCCGGCCACTGCCAGTGTGGTTTTATGGCGCAGATAATGCTCATAAAGATACTGCGGGCCTGAGACATAGGCGCGTTTTTCATTGAGCATACGCTCAATTACACCCATGCCTCGCTTCATGACGTTGCCAACGACTATAAGATCAGGATTAATCTCATCAAAAAGTGAGGCATCATAGCCTTTGTAGAGTTTGATACCTGCATTTTCAAGCTGTGTGCTCATTGGTGGATAGACATTAAGATCTGATCCTGTGACTGTATAGCCTGCACTTTTGGCCAGAATGGCCACGCCACCCATAAAGGTGCCGCAGATACCAAGAATATGAATATGCATAAAACTACCTTACATTACACTTAAGATATGGCTCAAAGGCCTTGGAGTAACGTCCCACAGCCTGACCTTTGTCATCTATCTCAATGGTGTAGACAGCAACATTGTGTTTATTGCCAAAATCCAAAGCCTTTTGTGCGCCAAGCACCAAAAGTCCTGTATCAAGCGCATCGGTGGTGGCTGCAGTAGGGGCAATTACTGTAACTGATACAGTTTTATGCGCTACAGGATAGCCAGTCTTGGTGTCAATAATGTGTGAGAAGACCTCTTTGGTGTTCTCATCTATAAAGAAATTGCGATATGAGCCTGCAGTTGACATAGCCATGCCTTTAGGACATGCCACCTCAAAGACACCTTTGCCAAATGGATCTTCAATTCCTACAGTCCAGTCGGCACCCTTGCTGTTTTTGCCCTTGGTGCGTATGGCGCCGGCCACAGCTATCATGTAGTTTTCAACCTTGTCCTCATCTAAATAGGTGGCAAGAAGATCAGCACCAAGACCCTCACCTAGGGTTGACATATCAAGCTTGACCGCGCCGTCGACTTTCTGCAGATAGGCTTTATTTGTCTGTGCATCGCGATACAGGGCAAATTTATCATAGCCTGTAAGTGCCTTGGCTTTGGCAATATCATCAGGCTGAGGCTGCTTTTCAAGTCTGCCGTCAGGGCCAAAGCCCCACAGATTGACCAGCGGTCCTACAGTAATGTCCATGGCATCTTCAATACGGTGAGCCTCAAAGATGGCATTTTCAATACTGTCAGCAAGATAGGGTGAAATTTCAAATTTATCAGTGCCTTTATAGGCATTAAAGCGGGCAAGCTCTGCACTGTTATCAAAGGTTGATATGGCATCAATAACCACATTAAAGGCGCTGTTGGCTCTTTTATCTAAAGCCTCATTGCCGCCTGTATAGCCCTTTGGTACCTGTACAGAGTAAAAGGTGCCCATGGTCTGACCTTTGACCTGACTTACTGCCATCTGTGCTGCATGTACATCGTTATCATCTTTGCATCCGGCAAAGGCTATCACAGATACTGCAGCCACAGCTGCAGCCTTGGTGGTAAATGTAAAATTAGACATAGATTTTTAGACTGTTTTTGAAGGAATTTTAAGATCGGCCTGACATTTTTTAGTAGGAGTTCTTTTCTGTCCTGCAAATGAGCATGAGGTAGTACAGCTGGCACAGGTCAGGCCTTCTAGAATCTCATTGGCCTCGGTTTCACTCTTAAGACCTTTTTTCTGAAGGATGTAGCCTAGGGCCATAAAGAAGAAAAAGATTATAAAAATTATAAAAGCGGCAAGATAAATCATAGCTCCCTCCGTGTTTTGGCTAATTATATATGGTATTTACATAAAAAGTGCGGGATATAATAAAAACATTCATAATTTAAGCGCTTTGTTGGTATAATGTCGCATCTTTATTTTCATAATTTGATTATTAAAATTAATTTGCCTGGATTTAACAATGCGTACTACTAAATATCTTTTATCAACTCTCAAGGAAAACCCTGCAGAGGCAGCAGTTGACAGTCATCGTCTGATGCTAAGAGCCGGTCTTATCCGTCAGGTGGCATCTGGAATCTACACCTGGCTGCCAACTGGCCTTAGAGTGTTGCACAAGGTAGAGCAGATTATCCGTGAGGAGATGAATAAAAAGGGTGCCATCGAGGTATCCATGCCTGTCGTGCAGCCATCAGAGCTGTGGCGTGAGTCAGGCCGCTATGAAAAATACGGCCCTGAGCTGTGCCGTCTTAATGACAGAAAGAAAAATGAATTTGTATTAGGCCCGACACATGAAGAGGTTATAACTGCACTTGCCCGCAAGGAGATCAAGTCAGCCCGTCAGCTGCCTATGAATCTGTATCAGATTCAGACCAAGTTCCGTGACGAGATAAGACCGCGTTTTGGCGTAATGCGTGGCCGTGAGTTTTTAATGAAGGATGCCTATTCCTTCCACGTGGACAAAGAGTCATTAAAGCAGACCTATGATGATATGTATGATGCTTATACCCGCATCTTTACCCGTTTAGGTCTTGATTTTAGACCGGTTGAGGCTGACACAGGCTCAATTGGCGGCAATCACTCCCACGAGTTTCAGGTTTTAGCCGAGGCAGGCGAGGACACCATTGTCTTTTCAGACAAGTCAAACTACGCTGCCAATATTGAAATGGCAGAGGCTCTTGCTCCTGATTTTGAGCGTGAGGCTCCAGGTGAGGCTTACGCCAAGGTGGCAACTCCAGGCTGCCACAGCGTAGATGAGGCAGCCCAGTGCCTTAATATTGATCAAAGCAAGATTGTAAAGAGCCTTATTGTGCGCTCTGAGAAAAAAGAAGATGGCAGCTATGATCTTATTATGCTCTGTCTTTGCGGCAATTATGAGCTCAATGAGATTAAGGCCGGCAAGATTGCAGGCGTGTCAAATCCTCTTGAGTTTGCAACTGACGAGGAGATAAGAGAGTTTGTAGGTGCAGGTTGCGGCTCCTTAGGTCCTGTGGGCTTTAAGGGTCGTGTCATTATCGACAGATATGTAAACTGTATGTCAAACTTTGCCTGCGGTGCCAATGAAGATGGCTACCACCTTGTCAATGTCAACCTAGACAGAGATGTTACAGGTTATGAGGTGGCCGATTTGCGCAACGTGGTTGAGGGCGACAAGAGTCCTGATGGTCAGGGCACATTGCATCTGCGCAAGGGTATTGAGGTAGGTCAGGTCTTTATGCTTGGCACCAAGTACTCACAGGCCATGGGTGCTACAGTAACAGGTGAGGATGGCAAGCCTATTGAGATGGAGATGGGCTGTTACGGTATTGGTGTAACCCGTGTTATTGCTGCAGCTATTGAGCAGCACCATGATGACAAGGGCATTTTATGGACCAATTCCATGGCTCCTTTCTCTGTGGCTATTGTGGCCATTGGTCTTAACAAGTCCGAGCGTGTGCGTGAGGCTGCCGAGACCTTATATGCCAAGATGCAAAACAGCGGCATTGAAGTGCTCTTTGATGACAGAGATGAAAGAGCAGGTGTCATGTTTGCCGATATGGAGCTTATAGGTATTCCTCATATAGTAACTATTGGCGAGAAGTCTCTTGAAAAGGGTCTTGTCGAGTACAAGGACAGAAGAAGCGGCAACAAGGAAACCTTTACCGAACATCTGGCCTTTGATGAGATTATGAAAAAGCTCTAGGTTTGTACAACAGGTAAATTAAAAAAAGCAGGTGCAAAAAAAGCCCTGCTTTTTTGTTGGGACTTAGCTGAAAATTGTATAATAAAAATTATTATCTTAAGTAGATATACTGTTAACAAAAATGCGCTGTTTAATGGCTGCTTTAAAAACAAAAGACCTGAACAATAAAATTTGACATCATAATCAAATTTATATAATTTATTGAATTTTATTGGCATTTAATTTGCCAAATAAATAGAGCGTGCTAGAATTTAAAAAAGGGTATGTAATAAAATTTCACTTCTAAAGTAATAGGTACACCGGGTGGACGACCTTAGTTTAAAAAGACAGAGATCAGTTGACAGATGTCGACTCCTCTCACGCGTCCCTGTATACGATTATGCAGGTCAGACTCTGTTCTACGAGCTGAAATTTACAGCAGGCAATATACTCAAGACCAATGCTCTGCAGGAGCGCCACATATGGCACATCATTCAGGGCTATTTCCACAGAAGAAGCATGGTAAACTTTGTGGGTCCTGGCGTATCAGCCATGGTGGGCTTTCCAATCTCGCCCAAGCTTGAGGAGTATATGCAGTTCTTCCCTGTGGGAAAACTTATTGTAAGAATACACAAGACAGAGCCTCCTACCATATCCTCCATGCATCTTGTCAGCCATCTTGGCCATTACAATATGCGCTTTGCCATAGATCTTGGCACCTTGCTTTCAACTGACTGGATTAAATGTATAAAATCATTTCAGTTTGTGCTTATTCGCATGGATGAAGATTTTAAGGAAAAGCTGCTTTTAGCCTCACAGTTGCGTGCCGAGGCCCCATGGATTAAGTTTATTGTCACCAGAGTCAAGGACAGAGCGGGCTTTAAAGAGGCTTTTGACAGCGGCGCTGACTATGTTAAAACCTCATACTTTGATTTTAAGGATCTGGCTGCCCTTGAGAACAGCAAGAATATGGATCCTGCGTTGCGCCAGGAGTACGATGAGCTTTTAGGTCTGCTTCATGCCATGAAAAACAATCATCATGACAGTACTGCTAGACTGCAGAAAATGCTCACGGCTTTTCCTGATGTGGTACGTGATATTATCAAACTTATGGTGTTCTTCCATAAGGATATAAATTTTGCAAGCGTCAACTCCTATAATGCAGCTTGTACCTGTCTTGGTAAGGAAGTGGTCAACTCCTATCTTGGTATAGCAGTGCTACGTAAGCTTACAGTATGCTTTGGAAATGCCACCAATACCAAAAGCTCAGGACTGCAGTTAGAGCCATTTAAAAAGGCCCTGATACGTGCCAAGTTCTTTATGCTGCTTGCCAAGGTTAAAGGCAGTTATGATCTTGATCAGAATCCTTTCCTTGACGGAGTGTTTTCAAATCTTGAGATCTTCCTAATCAAGAGCAAGGATTCGGCCATAAATGATGCGCTGCTCAAAGATCTCATGCGCGCCTGCAGTACATATGAGAGTATAGCCGCCAAGATGTACAGGCTAGTCAAGGCCATTGAAACCTTGGACTTTAGAACAGTGGTAGAGGCTGCACAGCAGCTTGATATAAAGACAGGCCGTGTTCTCTCATGCTATGAAAAAGCCCTTATATGGATGAATAGACTGTTTGAAAAGCTCTACTGATAAATAGGCCATATAAAATTTCACAAAGGCCTTAGAAAGAATGTAAAAGGCGTTATTGATATACTCAGTAACGCCTTTGTACTTTAAGGCCCTAAGACCTGCGTTTAGCACTTAAGTAATATAAAAAATGTCTCCAGGCCCGAATGGGCCTTTTTTTGCGCCAAATTATATTTTTTATCTACAACGCACCCCACATACCCCAAATATGATATAATAAGAACATAAAACGGCGGGGGTGCTTATGTATCTGACTAAAAGAACTAAAAATGGTGGGGTCTATCTGTATCTGGTAGAGAATTATAAAGTGAGAATTCCGGATTTCATTCAACTAAATTTCATTAATTTTAATCATTAGTCCAATATAATTAAATTTGCATCTTTTAAAATTAAATCACAATCCAATATTTTTGTTGTCAAAAAATAAAATGGCAGGTTTTTTTGCCCACCATTTTTTTATTACATTTGTTTTATTTTATATTACGTTTGACATCTCCTGCCGTCTGGAAGGGCCTTTTAGCTCAACCTCAATGCATGGGTTAAACAGTCGATCACATATTGCTTCTCCCTTTGTATCTTGTCCCATTGAGTATTCAAGCCCGTTGCGATTCAGTTGGGTTGAAATAATTGTTGATCCTAGACGTTGTCTATCGTCAATAACAGAAAATAGCTCTAACCGGTGATCTTCCTCCATTGGCTTTAATGCTGTCAATGCTCTGCTAGTTTGTCATTAAAATTGCTCATAATTATGTCCTTATTTAATGGCTTTTCTGCTATTTTATTGTTGACACTAACTGCTTTATTTCTGTCGCCTTTTTGACCTCAAATTGTTGTCTCCATTTGCTCGAGTTTGTCGGCAATATCTGTTTAAAGTATGTTGCCACTAATTGCTTACAATTATGTCGTAATCTTGTCTTGTTTGTGCCTACAATAATAGTGTCACCACCTGCTCAAATATGTTGTCTATAACTGCTCTTTTTTGTCATAACCATATGATTGCAATAATGTTTTTACCACCTGCCAATTAGTCTGACGTAATACTATAAAAATTTTCTTAATATTCATTAAAATGATGACAATTGGCTTGTATTATTGGGAGAGGTGGCTTATGATTGTAGGCACAGCTTATCCTGGAAGCTTCACAGGATAAGCTCAATTTAACACTAGTTTAAATTCTTTAAAATTAGGTCAATAACCTCGTTATTGGCAACTTCAGTTACGGTAGCTTCGGTTACCTTCTCTTCACGCTTTAAGCATGTATAGCTTAAAGCGTGCATACAGATCTTATTAATAAGTCGTGGATTTCCTCCTGAGAGATCGCCTATCTTTTCCACGGCCCTATATTCAAACGGATTATCTTGACATCTTGACCACTTTAAATGAGATCCTATATAACTGCCAACCTGCTCATTTGTCAGATTCTGCGTAGAGCTAAAATACATAATCCTTTGAGTTATAGCCTTGCACTTATCAGTCTTGAGCACAGACAGAATCTCTTTTTGGCCTGAGAGTATCAGTGTAAGCGGTGATCCGCTGTCATAGCTGTTGCCGTTGAGTAAAAATCTAATCTCCTCAAGCAGGCTGAATTTACTGTACTTATTAGCCAGCAGGTGGGCCTCATCAAATATCAGAATTACCTTTTTACCGTGGGTCTTTCTTAATGTCTCAATCTCTCTGTGCAGCTGCAGACGCGCATCATTGACATAATACTTTGACTTTACACCCATCTGATTTAATGGAGCAATATACATCCACCTTGGTGTGGCATTAGACAGAGATACATACATCACTGTATGTTTTTCTTCATTAAGCTGAGATGTAAAGTAGCGCAGCAGTGTGCTTTTACCTGTACCAGGGACTCCGGTCAGCAATGCAAATGAGTTGTTCTCAATGGCCATTTTTAACTTCAGGCATGCTCCTCTAAAAATGTCTGTCTGATAGAGAAAGCCAGTGTCAATATTATTTGTAAAAGGGGTATATTCCATCTTAAAGTAGTCTAATAAATCAGTGCTTATCATAATTATTTATCCTCATCTGTCTTGATTGAGCTTTTGTTGTATAAAGAGCTATTTCCTGGCTCTGTGCTATAGGAGGCCGGGCCTTGGTGGAATAGCTCTTTCCTTAGTTGCTCTTCAAAATCCTTCTCTGTGGTATAAAGATCTCTATCCTTATACAACCTGCGGGCGAGCCTTTGTATAGTTGGCTTTATTTCATCAGGCACAGACTGAGGCATGTCTTCTGATCTATCAGATGCACGTTCGGTAAAGTCAATATTCTCTTTGATTTCACGCTCATACAGCGGTATAAATTTATACATGCTCTGTGAGAGGCTTTCTTTTTTTTCTTCCTCAGTAAGCTCCTGTACAAGCTCCACTGAATTGCCCACTAAAGAGCAGTGCACGACCACATACTCTCCACTTTTGGCGCTATTTGCAGGCAACTTGTAATAACGGCCTTTTATGTGTATGACGCCATCCTTGAGGACCTTACGAGAGTACTCCATAGTAAAGGCCAGATTCACAATATCATCTACAGGTCTTGCTACAGGCTCTATATATTTGTAAAAATATTCTTTAGGGGATAGTGTTACCTCTGCATCTGTTCCCATATTTTCGGTTAGAGCTGAATGTGGTGTTTCGTTGTACTCTGCAACCCACTGTTTTACAAGTAATTCAACCATACTCAGCTTTACATTATTCATACCTTCAAGCTGCTTTAATACTTTATCTAAAGTACCATTTAAACGTTCAATTGCCCCTTTGCTCTGAGGTTTATATGGTTTTGAGCGCTTATGAGGAACTCCTAAAGTGCTGGTGCAATGCTCCATTGCAGCGCTCTTATATACAGAGCCCTGATCTGTAAGAATGCTCATTGGAATACCATAGCCTGTAACAAGCTCTCTAAAAGATGACAGAACCAGGCTGTTATCCTGGGTGTCAGATATGGTTGCCACGAGGATCATGCGTGAGGCATTGTCCATCCATAGATGGATATATGGGGTTACTGGCATGCCCTGCTCATTAACACAAAATGATTTTCCAGCTATTTTAATATCTGCCTGAACCTGCTCCATAGGGAGCTTTTTACGATAGGCTCCGAAAAATGCTGTTCCTCCTTTTTCACGCTCTCTTAAAAGCTCCCCACGAGAAAAACCTTTTGCTGTAAATGCCTCTGTAAAGTAGAGCGCTTTATAATGCCCTTTATGTTTTGGTGTTTTTCTTCCAGACATTTAATGATCTCAACTACTGAAATGGTAGGACATTGCCTGCGCAAGACTATTGCTTCATCTAGTAGACTCTCAAAACTGATGAACCTCCTTATATCTGAGCGAAACTTCTTATACTTTGGCTCAAGTCCTTGCAGACCAAATTGTTCATATTGGTCAACCCAGCGCTCAATAGTTCTCACAGATAAGCACTGCTCTGCTGCAACCTGTTTTATCATAGCCACACGCTTCTTCGAATTTTTCCCATTGGCATCTTTCTTAAGTGACACAATGGGCGCAATAACCCTCATTCTGTAACTCTTTGGATCATCATTTAAATCTTTAATTCTTTGTTTAATATTGGTCATTTATAGAATCTCCTATAAAACAAATGACTAAGAGCTGTCATCTGGCTCTTTGATTATCATGTTATTGCAGGAGATCACTCAATTATGTTTTAGGTGTATGGGTGGGTCGTTGACAAACTGCGAGCAACAGTAGACACCAAAAATTCTAAATTTGTTTTTTCCTTGTATATCAAAAGCTTTGCCTCTGGTTTTGACTCATCCCTAAATTTGGGGGTTGACATTATTTTCAACAGGCTCTGAAACTACGGCAGCTTTGAGTGTTGATTTTCTATCTCGAGACAGAGCCTGATGCATTTTCAATATATAGTACCCTATATCTCTAAAACCGTATGCTACCCTTTTAATGGTTTTAAATTTAGCATTGCATCCCTCTAAAATACTGGTGTTTAAGCCAGTTGTAGCCGCATGAATAATATAACAGCTCCAATCTTTTAGCTTCTTGCAGAACCTTATCAGTAAAGGAATTTCTGTTGCTTCAGCTTGTGAATACAGGTTTTTAATTTCTGTTTCAACCTGCTCAGGTGTACCTCCGCTATGCCATAGATCTCTGATATGGTCTCCAAAAATTGATATTGTAAACAAGGTCTTATTCTGTTTGAGGGTTTCTACAAGATCTTTTTGCGACTCTTCAAGAGTGTTGAGTTTATCTGAGCCCATGTAAGTCAGCCACTTGCTCTGTCTAAGATCTTTTATACGCTTCTTGTATTCACTTTTCTTTTGTTGATACTCGCCGGCGTCCATGGCGCCAAGCTCCTTGCGTAAATCTTTTATTTTATCAAGCCTTATGGCATCTGCCACTTCACTGTTAAACTGTTGCAGGCAGTGGAATAAATCAAGCACTATCTTTGCATTAGGGCAGAGCTCTTTGACTAGATTCTGATATCCGCAGTTGCCATCCATTACTGCACCTTCAATCTGGTCAAGCAGTCCAAGCTCTTTTAATCTATCAAAGAATGGCCTTAAATCATCTTTCTTTCTGCCGTAGGCAGCATACAAAAGGCGCCTGGTATCGGCATCTATGATGACTGATATATACTTGTGGTGCTTTTTAACGCTTATCTCGTCTATAGCTATGTTCCTAACGCCTTCAAGACTTATATCTTTGAACATCTCTATAAGCCTTGCCTTATCAATGTTCCTGACAATATCTGCCTCTACAGCCGTGATAGAGCTTATTTTCTTTAAATCTAGATGACTCTCGCCCAAATCAAGAAGCTGCAGTATCTGCCCATATAAGCGTAAGGTTATCCTATGATGCGGATGGACAAAGCTTGGCTTTAGCCACCTGGCATGATCACAACCACAACAAATGACCTTAGGTACGCGTATCTTTAAAATAACCGCAAATGGTCCTAGTGTGCAATCCTTTACTGTGCGCTCTCCCCATTCCTTTATATTTACTTTATGGCAGCCACAGAGTGGGCAATTTTGTTCAAGCTCCTCTCTCCAAAGCGTATAGCCAAGATGATAGGTAACAGTCATTGCCGTAGCATCTATTTCAGGCTCACCAGACATTACACAACCCGGGTACATATTGAGAACGCCGTGTTCAAACTTACAGTGCATTAATTCATTAGCACTGGCTTTGATTAAAGTTTCATTTGTTTCTGTATTGGCAGCAGTGTAGGAATTTATTATAATAGCACTAGGCTCTGTCATATTCTTTCCTTTGGTCGGGTAAAGTTGTTGTCAGGGCCCTTATTTTATCTGAAATATAAAAATTATTCTCAAGGGAAAAATCTTTGGGATTTTTCATAAAGCTTTAGCAAATGCAAAAGACTGACAGTCAATGATTGGCAAAGCCAACCCGTAAGGGCTCGTCATTGACGGACAGTTTTTGCATTGACAATTGGGCCGGGTCTTAAGCATTCTTGTGCTTAAGACCATAGATACCGTTTGCGATCTTGGGTCAACCCCCAATTTCAGGGAAGAACCCTGGTTTTAACAGGTGCCCTGTTAAAATTTAAACTATAAGTTTCAAAAACATTTTGAGCATGAGATAGCACCGTTTCAACGGGCATTGATAGGTGTTTTCCTAAGGGACCAAGAGCTTTTATGACAAAATATCTAAAATTAACGTACTCTTCTTTGAGCTTGTGTAAAAGCTTACTCTGAGAGATATATAGCTCTATTCTGGGCCATGACAGGTTAGTGTGATTAAACTGTCCCTTTAAATGCTGTATCTCTTTATTGGCCTTGGCAAGATCTTCTGCTGTGTCTGACTGTACTCTTAAACCTGGGCAGGCATAATCAGGCAGCAGAACATGGGTTGCTTTATTGCTGTTGCCTTGAGGATCTTTGCCTGATGTTATGTCACGGCATTTTTCTTTATTGGGACAGGTTAGAATCTGCAGGTGAAAGATCTTTGTAGGAGTTCCGTAGCGAATGTCTTCAATATGCTTTTTATAACCGGTTATACCATAACGTATCATAGGCTGACCGCAATACCGGCATTTGACCACAACGCCCGGCTTTAGCGTAAGCACTGGTACTAGCTCACGCTTCCTAGTTTTATATGATTTTCTGTATACCTCTTTAACAAGAGTATCTTCTTCTGCTACAATTATTGCCATGAAGACGCCTTGTGCGTTTTTGGGCGGGACACTATTTTTAGGGGTCTAATCTAAAGGGTAGTGTCCCGCGGCATTTCTAAAACTGTCTTTTCCTAAATCATAGCAAAGCATCTGTACCTTTTTCTGCATTTTTCAACGTAAGGTAACCTCTATTTCCAAATTTTTAACAAAAAATAGGCCCAGACTGGGTTTTGACAAAAAGTGAGCAGAATATGGTGACTTTAAAGAAGAGCAAGAGGAATCAATAAAAGATAGGCAGAAAATTCGACAAAGATATGAGCTAAATTAATGACAGATTAATAGAGCACTGACAATGGGTCTTGAGCCTCTTAAATTAGTTAATTCTGAGTTTTATCCTAAATTCTGCATGCCCTATAGTATACAAGATCTTAGAGAACGCATGGTTTAAACCAGCTCTATAGCCGACAGATCAACACCTAATGCACCTAGGATGATTTTTTGGGTTTTTGTCAGAGCCTTGGTCAGAAAAATATCCGATTTCGAGCGTTTAATACTTATATCATCAAGCTCTCTTAGTAGTTTCTCATAGGTCATTTTAATAAAGCGTTTTGGCTCTTCGACCTTTAGCTTATTTATAACTTCCTGTATAAAGCTGTGTACAACTAGAGCCATAAAAATCACAAACATTTTACCTCTTGCAGTATTAGAGTTATGAATTTTTAATCTATCGCAGTCTAAAGTGTTCTTGGCAGTATCAAAGATCTTTTCCTGCACATCTTTGTGCCTGTAGGCAGACAGTACATCAGCGCCACTAAGATCAGAGTTAGTAGTAAACAGTGCAAAAAAGCCAAGCAGCTTCTGAGCTTTTATTATTTTATCTTCATCCTCTTTAAATACGTATCCACAAGGGTTACTGTCATCTTTTATGCAATTGTGAAACTTGCACAGAGACTTAGCTTTTCTTTGTGTTATTGGCATACCATCATCATTAACTTCCTTGATTTTTTCAATCTCAGCGGCAACTTCTTGACTGAGTATTTTATTATCGTCATAACACTTATTCATATCATGGTAAATATGCAGGACCCCTTTTACATCTTCTATTGTATGCTCTATGTGATGGCCGTAAATTCCTGGATATTCAGACAATTCATATTTTGGCAACCTATATGCCTGAGAGTTAGACAGAGCCTCAATAACCTCAAGGGCTTGCTTATACCTGCTAAGAGAAACACCAACAATGAGTTTTAGCCCAGCATTGTCAAGAAAAGTAATACCTTTCTGGCTAAAGAAACCTCTGTCAAAGGTGCAGACATTGCGCGTGCTGATACCAAGACGCTTGGCATCATTGATTACGTATGGTAGTTGCGTAGAATCATTCAGAGAGCCATTGTACATTGAATAATACAGTGGCTTTTTACTTTTTATACTTGAGAACATGCCAAGATTAACCTGTGGCAAATCCTCTTTATCTCTGTTATAACCAAACTCAGCATGCTGTATCTCTTGTGCATATGAGGAAAATGAAGTTACGTCGTAACATATTGCCTCATTCAGATCCATATGTTTTTTCAGCCATAATTCGAAAAATGAATCTATATCTTCCTGTTCACAAAGAGAAAACAGCCTTGATATTGTTGAATCACTAACAGAGCCAATCTCAGGCTCATCAAAGACAAATGTCTTTGAAAAGTCATCAATATTACTCATGGTTGAATCACCAGAGGCTATAAGACACGCTGTTGCAGTTAAATAGTCAGACTCTTTTTTATCAAAGATCTTTTTTATACAGTCACTCAAACCTGTATTTTCAAAAATCTTTTTTAATATCAGAGAGCTGCCTTTAACAACATCACCATTAACCACAGGTACACCATGAGATATAGATGTAATCTTTGAACCTCTTTTTTGCTTTTTAGCTTTACGCTCTTCCTTTTTATCTAATACCACCTGAGGGATGGCCGCACCGGTAATAGCAAAATATTTGTCATTAGGGTGAAACAGTGTTGGATCAGTCTCACTGACTCGACCAACGATAACAGACTTATTGCGGGACTGTCCTTTTTCATTTCTAAAAAAGGAAGTGTACATATACAGATATTTAATAGGCCTGCCACCACGTATTTCAGACTGTGTATAGCACCTGCTTTGAGGAACAGCATATGTTATTTCGTAATAAATCATGAAAAGCTCCCTAAAATCACTACTATACAAATAACTTAAACTGGTAATATATAGTATACAGAAAAACAATAAAAAAGCAATGAGTTTTACTAAAAAAATCATTGCTAACAGTAAATTATTTAAAAAATGATCAGTAAATATAAATGGCTGGGCAAACTACTATATATTGCATGAAAAATTTAGGTTTTATATAAAAAAGGCTCTAAAACTCCATCCTTCCGAAAATCTCATTTCTCAAGACAGACTTGCTTCGCTTCAGCTGGCACTAGCATAGAAAAAATTGGGGTGTGTTGTTTGAGTGAAGAAAAAAAAATAAAATTCACTTAAACACTGATGCGTATGGGCTTTCTCTAAAAACAAAGTGCTAAACGCAGGTAAGATTTGTACAAAAACCTATGGCCAATAAAAATCCCCGGACTTGGCCAGGGATTTTTATGTATTTAATTATTTTTAAGCTGCGTGTTTTACTGACAGAACATAGCAGAGATTGACTCTTCGTTGCTGATGCGTCTTATAGCCTCGGCAAGCATTGGTGCTAAGGTCAGATAACGTACCTTGCCAAGATTGCGTATGGCTTCATTAGTAGGAATTGAGTCAGATACCACAAGCTCATCAAGCTTTGATTCCTGCAGATTGTTGGCAGCATTGCCAGAGAGTACAGGGTGGGTGGCATAGGCCATAACATGCAGAGCGCCTCTGTCTTTGAGGGCGTCGGCACATTTGCATAAGGTGCCACCAGTATCAATAATATCATCAACAATGATGCAGTCTCTGTCCTTTACGTCACCAATGATGTGCATTACCTCAGATACATTAGGACGTGGACGACGCTTGTCAATAATGGCAATATCAGCGTTGTTGAGCAGTTTGGCAATAGCACGGGCTCTGACTACACCACCCATATCAGGTGATACTACAACAGGATTGGTCAGATTCTGATTCTGCATGTCCTCAACGAAGATCTGAGAGCTAAAGCAGTTATCTACAGGCACATCAAAGAAACCCTGGATCTGCTCGGCATGCAGATCAACAGTCAGAACTCTGTCAACACCAACTGATGACAGGAAGTCGGCTACTACCTTGGCAGTAATAGGCACGCGGGCAGATCTTAAACGTCTGTCCTGACGAGCATAGCCAAAGTATGGAACAACTGCGGTAATACGGCCGGCTGAAGCACGACGCATAGCATCGATCATCACAATTAATTCCATTAGGTTATCGTTGGTTGGAGCACAGGTTGACTGAATAATGAAAATATCGCAGCCACGGACATTTTCATTGATTTCAACGTGAATTTCTCCATCTGAGAAACGATCAACAGTAGCACTACCAAGACGTGTATAAAGACGGGAAGCAATGCGTTTTGCAAGTTCTGGTGTTGCATTACCTGCAAACAACTTCATATCAGCCATATTAAAAAGACCCTGAGAGTGGTAAAGATAAGTTTAAAAATTGTGACATATTGACAGTGTAGTACATGATGTATTGCAACTCTTTGCCACAAAAGCACTGCGATAGAGCGATGTATCGAGATCATCAAGAGCTCTTTGCGCATCCTCTAATGTGTCAAACTCTACAAAACAAGAAGAACCACTACCTGACATATGTGCAGGGCCATATTTTACCAAGCTTATTAAACACTGTCCAACTAAAGAGTGAATATTTGCGACACTTTTGGTAAATTCATTGTAATAGCCCAAAGATATAAGGGTTTTAAAGTCACGTACCGGCCAGTCGCGCTTTAAATCTTTATTTTTAAAAACCTCTGATGTGTTGACATGACACTTTGGTGTGACCACAAGGTAGTATTTTTCATCAATATCAACAGTATGCAGAATATCGCCTGTACCCTGCGCAAAGGCTGCATGTCCATGTATAAATACAGGCACATCTGCCCCAAGCTGCCTGCCAAGATCTATAAGATCATCCTCAGTGGCATGTATCCTGCACATGGCATTTAGCACCAGCAGTGTGGTTGCGGCATTTGATGAGCCGCCTCCAAGACCTGCCCCCTCTGGTATGAATTTTTCAACCTCAATACACAAAGGGCGTCTTATATCATATTTTTTATAAAAGGCCAGGGCTGCCTTAAAAATAAGATTTTTCTCTTTGGCAAAGTCAAATGGGCCTTTAATGTCAATAAGCGAGGCATAATCTGTACTGTCTGCATCAGTATCAGATAAATTAAAGCTCATCTTATCGCCTTTGTCTAAAATTACAAACAGAGTCTGCAGATTGTGATAATTGTCAGGACGTCTGCCTGTAATATATAAAAACAGGTTTAATTTACAGGGGCTTATACATGAAAAGTGCATAGTAAAACCTATATAAGTTTAATCATCAAGCGCAATTTTAAGCCTGTAGTTTGTGTGCTTTATATCAATTGAAGATGGCAGCATCAGACTCTGTCTTGTAGCAAAGCCTTTATAGTTTATAAAAAAATCTCCAACCTGAGCCTTTAGAGGATAGCCTTTTTTATCTAAGGTCACCTCATCAAGGGCACCCATTATAAGGGCAAGAATATTATCATCAGGCAGAGAAATACCTGTTGCCTCATAGAGCACATCTTTTAAGGAGGTGCCATCTATCTGACCATCTGAGCTTTTTAATCTGACAAAGTTATCGGTTATAAACAAAGAGGCTAGAGTGTGGCCAATAGGGGAGAGAAGGTGCAGAGTCTTTAGATTTTTATCCTTTTCAAGTACAAAGCGCAAGCTTGTCTTTTGTGCCTTGCTTATAAGGCCAATGCGCCCTGTGATTTTAATTTTATCATAGACAGTCTGCAAAAGTAGCTGATCATAGCCTGCTTTATAGCTCTGATCTGCTGTCTGACAGGCAGTAAGGGACAGAGCAAGCAGGGTGGCAAACCCTGCAATCTTTATCTTTTTAAGCATTTTTCTTACCGCTTTTTTTAGCATCCTGCTCTTTTAACTTTAAATAAATGCGGATAAGAGCCTGATGGGATAAAAAGCCCTTGAGATTCAAATCAGTGGCATTTAGATTAAAGAACTGCTCATTACCGTCAAGATGGCTTTGTACACAATCTGAGGTCTTTTTAGAGTATATGGTCTCAAGTGCCTTTGAGTAGTCATTCTCTTTAAGATTTGACATAAGCTTGAGCTCAAGTTTCTTGATAAGGCACTGATACAGACGCAGACGCTCCAAACTTAAATTATGCTTGCCAAAGGTGGCTACAAAGCGGGCATACTCAAGTGCTCTTTCAAATTCACCGGCACAGATGGCAATAGAGCATTTAAGCTCGCCTACAGTCATACTCTCCCAGGCACTGCCGGCATCTGGCAGCAGTCCTAAAATCTGACATAATGAGGCCTCATCAGCAAACTGCGCATTTTCAAGCTCATCAAGGTAGTTGACATAGGTCTCCTTATCCTCCTGCGTCTCTGGCAGGGTCATAAGGGCCTCCTGATAGAGAATGGCCTGATTGTTGTTATTGTAGATGAGATCATCAATAGGGTAGATCTCAGACATGCCAGGCACAATAATTCTGTAGACAGGGATATCTAAAAACTTATAGGAGCGCACATAGACATCAAATCCAAGCTTGTCGACCATATAGCGCAAAGCTTTGTACTGATCATGGGTTGAGCCTGTAAAATCCCAGGACACAAAACTAAAGTCAGGTATGTTTTTAAACATTTCAATTGGCAGCACGCCTGTTGAGTCGACAAAGTGTGAAATAAGGTTTTCACAGTCTGAGGTCTGCTCCAAATCAAAGGTTGGCTCCTCAAAGTTGTCAAGATCGCTAAAGGAGCGGCCCTGCATCAGCTCGGTCAGGGTTCTCTCAAGGGCCACCTCAAAGATAGGGTGTGAGCCAAAGGCTGCATAGCATGAGGCATTGCGCTGATTAAAGAGCACTACGCACACTACAGGGAATTTGCCGCCCAAGGATGCATCATAGGCACAGACTTTAAGATTGCCACCGTTTAAGGCCTTTAGAGTATTAAAGGACTTTGGATATCTCTCAAGCAGACCGTCAGGGATGAGTGGCAGGGCAAGGCCTCTTTTTATAATTTCATTTTTAACATAGCGCTCAATGATCTCAGATAAACCCTGCACCAAAGCCTCATAGTCTGAATTGCCGGCACTCATACCGTTTGAGGCATAAAGATTGTCTAAAAGATTGACAGGGAAGTAGACAACCTCGCCGTTTCTTGCATTGGTAAAGGGAATGGAGCATACGCCTCTTTTATAGGAGGACGACTGCAGATCCACAAGATTCTTTAAGGTAAGTGAGCTGTGCTGTGTGTAGAATTTGCGCAGTGAGGCATTTAAAATCTCATTGGGCAGTGTATCCTGATTTTCATCTGTAATCTCTGTCCACTTTTCATCTGAATAATGCACAAACTCAGCATTGGCATTTTCATCGCCAAGATAGTAGTCACTAAAACTGCAGTGGGTTGCAAGTCTTTCAAAAAGTTCGCCATAGGCAGAGGCAAGAGCGGCCTCACGGCAGGCACCTTTGCCATTGGCAAAGATTTGAGGGCAGCTGGCCTCTTTGATATTTACAGACCATAAATTGTCAGTTGGGTTTAACCAGTTATCTTCAATAATATCCAGATTTAATCTGCGGGCAACGTCGGTAAAATGTTCTAGTGTCTGCTCTAAAGGAGCATCTTTGCCAGTGAGTATAGTAGACATAAATCTCTCTTGAAAATCTATTGCACGATACACAAAAAAATTGTCTAAGATCATAACATATATAAAGCCTTTTGTAGAAATGATGTAAATAATGAGCACTTTGCAGGCTCTGGTTACACATGCTGTTAAATCATGTACCTGCAAATAAGGCCCTGAATGATACATTGTGCGCCATAAGCGCTGTGGGGCTTTTTAATAAAGTCTGACAGTGCTTTACTATGATAGCTAGTAGTGCTTTAAATTAGATAAGTGCACTTTAAAACTCATGCTACAATAGAGCGCGTTGTTATCATGATTTTGTGTGACATAAATGAGTCTTTTTATATTAAAAACCAGCGGCAGCAGCAAAGAGGGCACTGAAGACAGTTCTGCTCTTGTGTATCAGGCCACGCTTAATCTGCCTGATCCTCTTTATATAAATAAAATCTATACGCTATTGATGCAGCAGCCTTTGTCATTGCCTGTAAAGAGCAAAATATTAGCTATGCAGGCAGATGGCAGGCACAGTATCAAAGACAGCATGGATTTTAATCAGCTGTCTTTGTATAAAGCCAAAGATAATGGAGCTGCAGACTTTAAAGAGAGCTTTTATCAGGATAAGTATATGGGCAGTATGAAAACAGCACGCGATTACAGATCGCGCGACAGGTATTACGCCGCCTCTGTATCTTTAAACTCACTTTTTTGTGTCAACAATCATTATTTAAATCAGGGGCGCTTTATGGGCGATGCCCTTGAGAACAATGACGGCTCACGTTTTTATCAAAATGCTTTAAATGCCAAATATGCCATAAAGGGTGAAAAACGCCGCTCCTACAATACCTTTTTTACACTGCCAGAGCATATTCAAAGGAGACTTGATGCCATCAACCGAGGTGTTGATGATGAAGATGAGACCAAGGATGTGCGCTATAAAGAGTCACGTTACTATCATAAGGTTGCAGCCATGCAGGAACAAAACAGATTTATTGAAACTAAAAAGGATAAATTCAGACGCAACAGCAAGATAGCTTTAATAGTCTGTCTTGGCTTTGCCGCCTACTATTACTATGTGCAGAACTTTCGCACTGATATCAATTCAGTTGAGGATATGATAGCCTCACTGCCTTTGCAGCTTGACGAGCACACCACAATGACAGCTATTGAGGATAAGGATCAGGAATTTATCATGACCATAGTCAAGGATGCAGACCTTTATGCTCATGTTGATGCACAACAAAGGGAAGAAAGTCTGGATAGAATAGTCAGGAACGCACAAAATCTGTGCAATAACCCATTAATTGGCAGTATTGTTTTATCTGGGCGCAAAGTAACTGTATTATTAAAAAGCGATGACAATTCCTTTGAGCGTACTATAAATATTGAGCACTGCACAAAAGGGCCATCACAACAGTGATTAAATTTACAACAATTCTGATTTTGAGGTTTTTAAATGCAAAAGCTAGGCATGGTAGGTTGGCGCGGCATGGTAGGATCGGTTTTAGTCGATCGCATGCTCTGTGAAAATGATTTTGATCTTGTAGAGTCATATTTTTTCACTACATCTCAGGCAGGTCAGAGTGCACCTGCTGTTAAAAATCTTGGCAGCAGCGTACTTTTAGATGCCTATGATTTAGATGCGCTTATGGGTATGGATATTATTATCACCTGTCAGGGTGGCGACTATACTCAGAAAGTCTATCAGGCCCTTATGGACAAAGGCTTTAAAGGCTACTGGATTGATGCTGCCTCATCACTGCGCATGGCCGATAATGCCGTGATTATTCTAGATCCTGTCAACCGAGCTGTAATTGATACAGCCCTTGATAAAGGTCTTAAAACCTTTGTAGGTGGCAACTGCACTGTATCATTGATGCTAATGGCATTAGCCGGTCTCTTTAAAGAGAATTTAATTGAGTGGATTTCATCATCAACCTATCAGGCAGCCTCAGGTGCCGGCGCTAAAAACATGCGCGAGCTTTTAACTCAGATGGGCTGTCTGCACGAGAGTGTCAAAGCGCAGCTTGCCGATGAAAAATCCTCAATCTTAGTTATAGAAAAGAAGGTACGCGAGACTATGCGCTCAGATACCTTCCCTAAGGAAAACTTTGGTGCCCCTCTTGCCGGCAGTGTGCTGCCTTGGATTGACAAGGAAATGCCATCAGGTCAGAGCCGAGAGGAGTGGAAGGGCATGGTTGAGACCAATAAGATTCTGGGTCTTTTGGGAGACAATACTGTGCCTGTAGATGGCAACTGCGTACGCATCAGCTCCATGCGCTGTCACAGTCAGTCACTTACCATCAAGCTTAAAAAGAGCGTGGATGTGGCTACTATTGAGTCGCTTATCAGCTCACACAATCAGTGGGTTGAGGTCATTGAGAATAAAAAGGATGTGACCCTTGAAAAACTCACACCAACCTATGTCTCAGGTTCGCTCAATGTGCCAATTGGCCGTATACGCAAAATGATGATGGGCGATCAGTATTTATCTGCCTTTACTGTAGGCGATCAGCTGCTCTGGGGTGCTGCCGAGCCTCTGCGCCGCATGCTGCGTATTCTTGTAGATTAATTTAAAGTAAAAGTCACTTTGGTAAAGAGCCTGTAAATTATTACAGGCTTTTTTAATTTTTTTACTAAAGAAAAAACCAAAGTCTCCGTTAACTGTATATCAGTTAAGAAAAGGGGACAGATCGTGCTAGCTTCAAATATCAGAGACATATATCTTGTAGATGAACTGCAGTTAGGTCAGAGATTAAATGAATCACTGCAGACCTCAAATCATGCCGATTTTGCTCTGATGCTCTCCATGCTCTCTGCTGATGTTACAGATACAACTATTGTCAATGAAAAGGCTGTAAGTCAGGGTATAGTAGGTGACGAGGCTCTGCGCCGCAAATTCAATCTGCCGCAGCCTGTCAAAAAATATGCCGAGCCTTGTGATTTCAGCGCCGGCGCCAATATGGCCGATGTGCTGCACATTCAGGGTTTAAATTCTATAAGACTGCACAACTGTCTGCATCAGCCACCTTTATGTCCTGTACGCTATGATATAGCCCCAGAGGTTTTAGCTGAGCTGCCACCTCTAAAGCAGGAAAAATTAAGACGTCAGTTCAACGGTCTTGAGACTCAGAGTGTGCCTCTTATGGAAAGTGGCGATGGCTTTTTAGTTTTAGATGAGATTAAAGAGGCCAAGGCTCTAGCCTCATAAAATCACTGCACAATTTATGTAATACAAATATAGTCAAAGGCCTTAGCAGGGCCTTTTTTGTATCCCATAAAGTGCGCCAATTTACTGATCTAGATTGGTGCCTTATTGGAAAAAGGTAGGCCTAGTAGCCTACCTTAGTTTTAAGCAAAGATATCATCAAAGATTGGATCCTCGGCATCAATATCATTCTCATTCTCGTCAGTTAGTCCAGAGATAAGATCATATCCATCCTTTGTACTGCACGGTATTTCAATATTTAATGCCCTGAAAAAGTCTGCCTTCTTGCCTACCACTTCGTCGTAAAAATTACCTCTTTGGGTAACTAAAAGCATTATATTGTTGAGCGATGAGAGGATCTTGTTATCACTGCAGTAAAGCACCTTATTTCTAATATTTGCGCTTTTAATATTATTTTTAAACTCCTTAATCCTCTTTCTAAACATAATAGCAATAGAAGTAGCTATAAACTGCGTGAATATACGTCCATAAAATCCTTCATTTGTATGACATTTAGCTCTGTTGCAGTGAAGTCTATATTTAAGCGTATTAAAGGCATATTCAACCTCATTACGGTCATAATAGGCTTCATAGCATTTGACAGCATCCTGCTCGCAGTCTGTAAGAAGTGCTCTGATGCCTTTATATTTGATATGCTCTTCAACCTTTAAGTCAGATATGATCCAGGCCTTTCGCTTATCATCAAAGACTACAAAACGCTCTTTTATCGATTTTAGAGCTTCGTGCTTTATTTCACCGCCATTATTGAGGATCTCGCACACCAGAGCAGCATTTTGCGTAATTACCTCAGAGGATTTATTGTGTATCTGCTGGTCATAGTACAGATGTAAAAACAGTTCTTTTTCATCTTTATAGCTTTTATTTTTACCATGCACAGGATAAGCATCATATTTCCATTTAATCTTAACGGTAAATATGTTCTGCTTGATTTGACGGTTGTAGCTTGCTCTTGAGATCAGGTCGTTATAATTTGCATTGATTTCATCCTGAGTGAAACTGCCGGCAACATTGGTTTTCATATTGGCCACAAAGCTTACATTGTTGCACATGCAGTCATTGAGATTTGCTGCTGAAGGATAGGCTTTATCCATAACAAACACAAGATTTTTATTAAAGTTGTGTCTTGTAGCATCAGCAATGGTACGGCGCAAGGTAACAACGTCAGGAACAGCTCCATTGTATGCCCTGTAGTATAAAGGAATGCCGGTTTTCTGATCTGTAAGCATTAGTACATTTATCTGTGGCATTTCATCTCCATCTTTGTTTTTACCATTCTCTGCTAAAGAGAGGTTTTGAGAGTGGGTTGAGATGGAGGTTGAATCAAAGGCTAAAAAGATATTTTCATCATCTTTATAGTTATGTTTAATAAAGTAGTCTGTCATGAACTGTATAAAACGCTCAACGTCATGAGGTTCAATTCTGGCAAAGAGTCTATGAATTGCAGAGCTTGACAGTTCACGCTGATACGGCAGTCTAGTGCTCTCAGCAAAGTCTTCATACAAAGAGATATTATTATCTCTGTTTAATATAAGGAAATAAGCAACAGAGAGTATTTTCTTAAAGTCATTATGCTGAGGGAAGGCATTGGCAAGAGCTTTACCAAGATGAGACTGAGCAACAATATTATCAAGGGCATAGGTAGCGCCAGCATGATAGATTTTAGATGGGCGCTCAATGGTAAGAGCCGTGGTCTCATCATATGCTTTTGGTTTAAAAATATATTTACCATTTTCTCTGAATGTATCAATGTGCTCAAGCTCAGGATACTGCTGAATAAAGCTCTCATCCCATTGAATAAGACCATCTTTAGTGCCGCCATGAATAACACCCACTTTTTTAGAGTTCTTACGCTCAGAGCGCTTTTTCTCAGAGTTCCATACATTTTGATAGGTGTATACATAGTAAACGTCGTACTTGCTACCTTTGTTGACAAGCAAAGATGGAAGTGTAGGAATGATAAGCTCAGCCATATTAACCTCATAGATGTGCAATAATACGTACCTATGATAGCATAAGTAAATTAGAATTGCCAGAGGTAAATAAAAAATATTTAAATAAATATCAAAGTGTTGTAATTATTTTTAGGTAAAGATAGAGCCGGAAAAAATTAATGCGCCTATACTTATCTATAGACGCACTTTATGGGTTGTATCTGAGAGTTACTTTGTATAAGATCTTAAATGTAAGAGCAGCACACTATCATAAAGAGCTTTTTAAAGCTTTAAATAAAAAGAGATAAGAGCAATACGAGTTATAAGAAAAACAGCGCAACTAGCGTCTTGCATGCTCCTCTCTGTTTATAGCAGAGCTCTTATCACCTTTTTTTAAAATGATCATGACAGCGCCTGTACCGCCTTTAAAGTCAGGGGCACTGTGAAAGGCCAGCACATCCTTCATCTGCTTGAGCCAGTGATTGACATAGCTTTTTAACTGCGCCTTTGGTCTTTGATTCATGCCTTTGCCATGAATGATAAGTACACAGCGAAATTCATGCTCTCTGGCATGAGCTATAAAATGACGGGTCAAATCATAGGCCTGCTCAAGTGTCTTGCCATGCAGATCGATAAAATCAGCCTCACGATATTCACCGTTTTTAAGCTTGCGCAGCATCAAAGGCTGAGTGCCTGGGGTTTTATAGCTTAGCACATCATTTGGATCAACCATGGTTACAAAGGATGATGAGACATGATCTGTCTCCTGCTTTTTATCAGTGCTGGCACTGTCCTGACGGATTTTGGCAAGCTCCTTGTCCATAAGAGCACTTTTAGTGGCAATTTTATCCTGTACTATCTTTTTAACATCAGTTGCCACTTTCTCAAAACTTTCTGTATCTTCAGACTCAATCTGCTCTTTTAACAGATTTTCAAAATCAGACATATTGTCTCCGTGATATATGCAGTATCAGTTTTTATATTATCTTTTGGTATTTATGCAATGCTGTGCATATTATAGATGTAAATTATAAAATTAAAGCAGATAAAAATTATGCCGCACATTCTTATTATGCGCATGCACAAAAGAGGGCTGTCGGCGCGGGCAATATGATCCCCACCTAAAGGTTCATAGCGTACCTTCTCATCGCCTGAATAAAAACGCGGGCCTGAGAGCTTAAGATTAAGACTAAGACCTGTGGCTGATAAAAGTATGCCTGTAGTGAAATTTGGATAGGTTGTGCACTGTGTAAAAACTGTTTTTAAAAATTTATAGGGTCTTAAAGAGCGCAGGGCTAAAAGCAGGGCAATTGTAAGATATGGAACTAAAAATATTGCCTGTGAGACACGGTAGATGCTAAGGCCAAAAGGAATATTCTCCTCTTTTTTAATGGAAAAGGCCTTGCACAGTACGGTGACAAGATAGGTGACAAGGGCCCCTTCAAGATCTAGTATGGCATACCAAAAGAGCACAGCATAAAAGCGTGAGGCTGTATTTATAATAACGCTTTCACTAAGAGCTTTGCTCATACCCATATCAGAGAGTTTGGTTGTATCACGCAGCACATGCGGCGCAATGAGCGCCTTGCCCTGCTCTTTATAGTACAGAGCCTTTTCACTCATAAGACGGCAAAATCTCTGTGAGAGCACCTGATAGTCGCGCAAAGATAAGAGCAGGGTTAAAGTTATAATCACAACTACAATATCATTGCCTGAGAGAAATTTTAAAATCTCAAGCAGCAAAATTGAGATTAAGGCAGCAAGCAGACATAAAAATAGACCAGAGAGAAAATTCTGCTGCTGTGAATTGTCCTTGCGGTTGACCTTAAAGCCAAGACGGCACATGCTGCTGTAGATATAGTTAAGGCGCAAAAAAGCAGGAATAGGGATAAAGGACTCAATGATAAAGGCAAAGAGCATGATAGAGCATGGATATGTGGAAAAGAGCTTTAGTTTTTCATAAAAAAGCTCTGGATTGTTTAAAATAAGCTTGGCTGTCTGCTCGGCATTATAAAGTGAATGTAGTATATCCATGCTTTATCCAGAGTGGTTTTAATTATAAAAGAGCTACAAGCTCTTCAACTAGCAGAGCTGAGTTTTTTGAGGCCATTGGTAAAAAGTCCTCAAAAGAGACAGGAGAGGCACCATCTGCTCTGTCAGAGGCTGCTCTTATAATTAAAAATGGAATATTAAAGTCAGTGCAGACCTGGGCCACGGCGGCACCTTCCATCTCACAGACCATGGCATTTTCAAACACAGAGGCAAAACCTATGGTTTTTTCCTTGCTGGCAATAAACTGATCGCCAGAGACTATGGTACCTGAGAAAACGCGGTAGTCCTGCACATTTTTTGAAGCCTCACGGGCCTTTTCTAAAAGATTGCTGTCTGCTATAAAATACTGCTTGTAGCCTGGCAGCTGACCTTGCTGATAGCCAAAGACTGTAAGATCTACATCATGATAGGCCACCTTTTGAGAAAACACTGTATCGCCAATATCAAGCTCAGAGCTGATGGCACCTGCTGAGCCTGTATTTAAAATGGCATCAACCTTAAAGGTGTTGATAAGGGTGGCACATACCGATCCTGCACGGACCTTGCCAATACCTGATTTTGCCAGGATTACATCCTTGCCCCTGAGCGTGCCTTTGAAAAAGCTGTAGGCACCTATAGTTACATCCTCACGGTTTTGAAGTTTTGAGCAGAGGATCTTAAGCTCCTCATCCATGGCTCCTATAATACCGATAGTCATAGACATCTCCTGATATTTAACAAAAAGATAGATTGTGCAGGTCCAGGATGGACAAAATACAAGTAAAATCTTTAGAAACATGCTAATATAGCACAACTTTTTTATACTTTAAATTTACTTATTCTCAAAACGCTATGGCTGACAAGAATTTTTTACAGGAAGTGGCCAAAAGAAGGACTTTTGCCATTATCTCCCACCCAGACGCCGGTAAGACAACAATTACAGAAAAGGTTTTATTATTCGGATCAGTTATTCAAAGAGCAGGTGAGGTCAAAGGCCGCGGCTCAACAGGATCATTTGCCAAATCCGACTGGATGGCCATGGAAAAGGAGCGTGGCATTTCTGTTACCACCTCTGTTATGCAGTTTCCATATAACAACTGTATTGTAAATCTGCTTGATACCCCAGGCCACGAGGACTTCTCTGAAGATACCTACCGTGTGCTTACAGCTGTTGACTCATGCCTTATGGTAATCGATGCTGCCAAGGGTGTTGAGGAGAGAACACGCAAGCTCATGGAAGTTACCCGTCTGCGCTCAACTCCAATTTTGACCTTTATGAACAAGCTTGATCGCGAGACCCGTGATCCGCTGGAGCTTTTAGATGAGGTGGAAAAGGAGCTTAATATTTTATGTGCCCCTGTCACCTGGCCTATAGGCTCTGGCAAATCCTTTAAAGGTATCTATCATATACAGCGTGATGAGGTTATTCTCTATCACTCAGGCGAGGGCTTTCATATTCAGGAAAAGAATATCATAAAAGGCCTTGATAACAAGGATCTTGATGCTGCTGTAGGAGAGGATCTGGCCTCAAAGCTGCGCGATGATATGGAGCTTATTGAAGGTGGCTCCAATGCCTTTGATGAAGAGGCCTTTTTAGCAGGTGAGCTTACCCCTGTCTTCTTTGGTACAGCTCTTGGTAACTTTGGTGTGGACTGTATGCTAGACGGACTGACCTCATGGGCGCCATCTCCTCTTGCCCGCAGTGCCGACACAAGAGAGGTTGTGGCCAATGAGGAGAAGCTTACAGGCTTTATCTTCAAGATTCAGGCTAATATGGATCCAAAGCACAGAGACAGAATTGCCTTTATGCGCATAGTTTCAGGCCGCTACAGCAAGGGCATGAAAATGCGTCATGTCAGAATTGAGCGTGATGTGCAGATCTCTGATGCCGTAACCTTTATGGCAGGTGAAAGAGAGATGGCCTCAGAGGCTGTGGCCGGCGATATCATTGGTATTCACAATCATGGCACCATAAGAATAGGCGATACCTTCACCGAAGGTGAGATTCTGCACTTTAGTGGTATTCCAAACTTTGCCCCAGAGCTCTTTCGCCGTATACGTCTGCGCGATCCATTAAAGCAAAAGCAGCTGTTAAAGGGGTTGGTGCAGTTATCTGAAGAGGGTGCAGTGCAGGTTTTCAGACCTCTTGTGTCAAATGATCTTATTGTGGGTGCTGTAGGTGTGCTGCAGTTTGATGTGGTGGTATCACGTCTAAAGCATGAGTATGGTGTAGATGCTCTGTATGAGAGTGTAGCTGTAACTACAGCCCGCTGGGTAAGCTCTGATGATGAGAAGGCCTTAAAAGAGCTTGAGAACAAGGTGCCACAGAATCTTGCTCTTGATGGTGGTGACAATCTTACCTATCTTGCAAGCTCTGGCGTCAATCTGTCACTTACACAGGAGCGCCATCCTAAGGTAGTCTTTGCCGCCACCCGTGAGCACTAGATGCTAACTGACTCTCATGTGCATCTGTCCTTTGTCAAAGACAAGAGTGCCTTTTTAAAAAGCACTCTTGTTTCTAAGATAAAGCCTGTCTTTATGGGGGTGGATGAGAGCTCAGTCAATGACCTTGTCAATCTTTGTAAAAGCCACAATATTGCCTTTTTTGCAGGATTTCATCCTCTGTTTTTAGACAAGATGTGCGTATCTGACAGACAAGGTTATATCAAAGCCTATCTTGACAGACTTTTTACTTTGCACAATAGCGTCATAAAAGACAGGGATTTTTATAATCTGTGTGGTCTTGGTGAAATTGGTATTGATAAAAGAGCATCAGTATCTGCTCAAGAGCAGATTGCCATCTGCAAAGCACAGCTTGATGTGGCCTTTAAATATAAAAAGGCAGTATCCTTACATGTAGTAAAAGGGCATGATCTTATGCTCTCACTCTTATCCTGCCTAAAAGCTGAGCATAAACTGCCAGTCTTTTGCATACATGGCGCTACATTAAGCTATGATCTGCTTAAGGCCTACAGTAGCTATAATGCCTATTTCTCCTTTGGCTCTAATCTTATAAAAAAGAAGATGACAGCAGATACTATATCAGATGTCAAAGACACAGTCTGTGTGGCAAATGGTAATGTAAAGGATAATGTTAAGTATCTTACATCTGACAAATGCCAGACTATGCTAAAGCTTATAAGCCAAGATAGAATTCTTATTGAAAGTGATTATGACGGATGCTCTGATATTTACCCCCACGCTTTTTTACACAATGTCTATAAAAGTGTAGCTGAGATTTTAGATCTTGATGAGAAGTCTCTTGAGCGCCTTGTCAGTGACAATCTGTATAATTTTATAGGTGCAAAAAGCGTGTAAAATAAAGATAGCTGTTAAAATCTACCTATATAACAAAGCCTTATTTTTATTAAATATATGCCCTTAAATTTAAAAGCATATATAAAAGACACAGTGTACAAGCTTGCCTGTCACTCAGGTCGTGATCGTGGCTTTAGCATAAGTATTTATACTCAAAGGGGCAGATTTTAAATATTGTCCTTGGTGCTGTATCTTTTATACCCTTTAAGAAAAATGTTTTATAAATCTATTTATAACTTTGGCATACATTAGGCAGTTTTTATGTGTAGATAAAATTTAGATTAAGATAACTTTTATCAGATGCAAATACTATATTAAAAATATTTTATTAATTTATTAAAGTTGCATACAATATCGGTAAGGGATATTGCTAGGAGGCTATATGTCAGACAGAGTCAGTTTAAGAGAGTCACTGCCACGCAGCTGTGCAAGCCTCTATGCAGGTGAGACAAGACACAGCGATCCGCAGGGGCGCACTAGATTGTCAGCACAGAGTGCAAAGAGCAGTGTCTTTACACAGATTGGCAAACATCTTTCCCTTGAGCACAGCGAGGCCTATGTACCAAAGCATACACGACCTGCCTTTGATAAAAATACACTGCACCTTGTTTTTGAGCTTGCAGATAAAAAGATCTTATAAAGGATGATAAAAAGGTTGTGCTTTATGCCTGCACAGGCTTTGCAGGGCAGACAGTATATCTGCCCAAAAAGGCAGATTTAAAGCTTGCAAGAGACATGGATGAGAGTATTAACGATTATGCATCTATAGGGCATATGGTGCAGTGGCGCGAGCATATTGCCAATAATGCCAATCCAGAGCGTTATGTTGTGGAGATAAACAATAAGGATTATGAGGTCTATGCCTATTTAAAAGATGATGTAAGGCGCCTTTACAATGATACAGACAATCTGCGTCTTGAAAGTCAGAGTTATAATTCATCTGTTGCCTATAACTATGAGAGCAGCGATGATCCTCTCGCGCCTACCTTCAGGGCCATCTAATTGTATTTTATAGCCAAAAACTTTAGGCTCTATCATTTGTATACAGTTAAAAAACTATCTTTTTTATAAACAAGGCTCAAAGCATTAAGGGCGGCACAATTTAAGAAACGGCCCTTTGTGTTGCTTATATTTGTATCAGATGGGTAAATGTAAGGTTCATTTTTCTGCAAAGCAGGGAGTGTTTTAAATTTACAGGCAGGCTGATGTTATTATAATTGCCAAGATTTTGTGTAAGAGTCTTATATTGTAATATCATGACTGTATAATATCCTGATTAAGTACAGAGCATAAGGTGGTAGATGATGAGTGTAAGCAGCAGAGCTGGGCATCTGGGCAGTGAATTTGAACTTGTAGATATTCCGCGTCTTATAAGCGACTATTATGAAAAAGACTTTGACAGGGATAACAGACATGCCCATATTGCCTTTGGTACTTCAGGCCACAGAGGCAGCTCCTGCGACGGAGTGTTTTTACAAAAACATATACAGGCTATAACTCAGGCTATTGTTATTCTGCGCAAAAAGTGGGGGTATACAGGTCCTGTCTTTTTAGGCAGAGATACACATGCTCTATCAGAGCCTGCCTTTAAAACCACCCTTGAGGTGCTTACAGCCAATGGAGTGGATGTCATCATCGATACAGATTTTAAGGTAACACCGACCCCTGTCATCTCCTATATGATAGTCAGGCACAATAAAGAAAGTGATAGATTCTCAGATGGCATAATTTTAACTCCATCGCACAATCCTCCTGATGATGGTGGCTTTAAGTACAATCCAGCCTACGGCGGTCCTGCGGTTAAAAAATATACCAAGGAGATTGAAACTCTCTCCAATGAAATTTTATTAAATAACAATGCGCAGGTAAAAACCCATTCCTTTAAAGAGGCTTTAAACTCACCTTATGTACATTATGCTGATATGCAAAGATTGTACATTGAGGCCTTAGCAAAAGTCATAAGGCTTGATGCCATAGCCTGTAGTGATATAAAAATTGCTGTAAATCCGCAAGGTGGCAGTGCTCTGTCCTATTTTGAGGCCATAGCTGACAGATATAAATTAAATATAGATATTATCAATAAAAAAATCGATCCTACCTTTCAGTTTATGCCATATGACTATAATGGCAAGATAAGAATGGACTGCGTCTCTGCCTATACCATGCAGCCTCTTTGTGACTATAAAGGATCATTTGATGTAGGTGTGGCCACCGATCCTGATGCTGACAGACATGGCATTGTCACAGCTGATGGCAAACTGCTGCTTTCAGCCAATTATTTATCTATAATGCTGCATTATCTTTTAAATAACAGAGAGTTATGGAAAGGTGATCTGCTTGTTGGCAAAAATATAGGATCATCAGCTTTAATTGATAAGATAGCGCACAGCGCAGGTTATGAAGTATATGAGACAGCCATTGGTTTTAAATGGGTCTCTGAGCTTTTATATACACAAAAGCTTGTCTATGGCTGTGAAGACAGCGCCGGAGCCTCATTTTTAGATCTTGACGGCAAGGTTATGAGCTCTGATAAAGATGGTATCAGCAGTTCTTTGCTTGCAGCTGAGATTATGGCCATCTGCGGCAAAAGCCTTAATGATTATGTGTCAGATCTTAATGATAAATTCGGCTCATTTTACTACAGCAGACAGGATGTGGTGATATCAAGAGAGCAGAAAGAGGCCTTTGGGCGTTTAAATGCCTCGGCACTGTCTCTTGATTATCTTGGCAGCTCCAGGGTGGTAAAGATCTTTGATTCTCTGCATGGACAGTCCTTAGGCGGCATCAAGGTTTTACTTGAAGATGGCTTTTTTGCAGTAAGACCGTCAGGTACTGAAAATCTTTATAAAATATATTATGAGTCTCAGGTATCAAAAGAGCATGCACAAAGTATTTTAGATAATGCAAGGAAGATTATCTCCAAGGCTACAGGTTTGTAATTATATGAGTATTTTAAAATGCAGATTTTAGTAATAGTTAAAAAAGACAGTGAGTTTTTAAATACATTTTCATTTGATAACTTTGTAAACACTTTAAATTTAAATAAAGAGAGCTTGGCACTGCTGCACAAAAAAGGCGGCTATGAGCATTCACTTTTTATCTACAGCTTTATAGATAACAGCTTTGAGACAACGCAAAGGGCAGTGCATCAGGCTGTGCTTGACAAAATTTTTGATTTTGATGTGTTCTGTCTGTCACATCTGCCAAATTTAAACAGCAGTGGTGTTTTAGTCATGGATATGGATATGACATCAGTGCAGATTGAGGGCATTGATGAAATTGCAAGAGCCCTTGGCCTTTATGATGAGATTGCCCGTCTTACAGAGCAGGCTATGCTTGGACATATGGATTTTAATACCTCACTTACAAGACGTGTGGCTTTATTAAAAGATGGCGATGCTCAGGTTCTTGATAAGGTTAAAGGGATTATGCACGAAACTGACGGTCTGTCTGTACTTTTAGAGACTACTGGCAAAGCTAAATGGGGCAGGGGTATAGCATCTGGCGGCTTTACTCAGTTGATTGAGGTTTTAGAGCACAAATATAATCTTGATATGGTAAGGGCCAATACTCTTGAGATTAAGGATGGCAGATTTACAGGCAAGGTTGTAGGTGAGATTGTAAATGCTCAGGCAAAGGCCGATGCCATATGCTCTTTTGCCAAAGACAGGGGCGTAAGTCTTGAAAACAGCGTCTGTATAGGCGATGGGGCCAATGATCTTTTAATGTTGAAACAATCTGGTCTTGCTGTGGCCTATCATGCCAAACCTAAGGTGCAGCAGGAGGTGGCTGTTGCTTTAAATTACAGCTCACTTGCAGCTATTGCCCTGCTGCTTGAGACTATGGCCTGCTAAATCATGGCTAAAGTTAAAACTGTATATATCTGCGCGCAGTGCGGGGCTAGATACACGCGCTGGCAGGGGCAGTGCAAAGAGTGCGGGCAGTGGAACACCATAAGCGAAAGTGTGGTGGAAAGAGAAAGTAGCGCCAGTGCCGGACGGGCTGCTGCACAAAGGGCCATGAGCGGTTTTGCAGGAGCCTCAGGCTCTGGTATCAGCTCACTTGATAATGTGCAGATCCACAAAACTCAAAGATTATCCACAGGCTACAGTGAATTTGACAGAGCCTTGGGTGGTGGTATTGTGCCAGGCTCTGTGGTTTTAATCGGCGGCAATCCTGGTGCCGGCAAGTCTACGCTTCTTTTGCAGATGATCTGTCGTCTGTCTTTGTCACAAAGAGTTTTATATGTGACAGGCGAGGAGTCTTTAGAGCAGGTGGCCATAAGAGCAAAACGCCTTAATCTTGAGACTCACAATGTAAGAATTGCAGCTGAAACTTCAATAGATACCATCTGTCAGTTTGCGGCCACTGAAAAGCCTGCTGTTTTAATTGTTGACTCCATTCAGGTTATGCATGTGCAGGGAGTTGAGAGTGCTCCTGGATCTGTAAGTCAGGTCAGAGAGGGAGCAGCTGCTCTTACTCAGTTTGCCAAGCGCACAGGCATAGCCGTGTTTATGATTGGCCATGTCACAAAGGATGGCACTATAGCAGGCCCTAAAATCTTAGAGCACTGTGTTGACTGCTCTGTTATTTTAGAGTCAGGTTCAGATCCGCGTTTTAGAACATTGCGCTGTCATAAAAACCGCTTTGGAGCCATCAATGAAATTGGTGTCTTTGCCATGACAGACACAGGCCTTAAAGAGGTTAAAAACCCATCGGCCATATTTTTAAACAGGCAGGATGAGGTAGCTGCAGGCTCGCTTGCCATGGTGGTCTGGGAGGGCACAAGACCTCTGCTTGTAGAGCTGCAGGCTTTGGTTGACAACAGCTATGGCAATCCACGACGTCTGTCCATTGGTACTGACAGTAACCGTCTGTCTATGCTGCTATCGGTGCTGCACCGACATGCAGGAGTGTCTTTTAATGATCAGGATGTGTTTATCAATGTGGTAGGCGGCGTAAAAGTCGAGGAGACAGCATCAGATGTGCCTCTGGTACTGGCTCTGCTTTCATCCTTTAATAACAAGGCTTTAGATAGAAGTACCATTGCCTTTGGTGAGATTGGTCTTACAGGTGAAATAAGACCTGTGCCGTCAGGTCAGGAGCGCATAGCCGAGGCCTTTAAACAGGGCTTTACCACAGCCATTGTTCCATATGACAATATGCCAAGAAAGGCAATAGAAGGCATGGATGTTATACCTATACGTAGAGTTGTTGATTTAATCAACCTTGTTTAAAAGTTTGCGGAGAGGATTTGATATGTAATATAAAAAGGGCAAGCATATGCTTACCCTTAATCTTATCTAGAAACACCGTTAAAAAAGGAAGATCCTTTTTAACAAAACTAGACTAACACAGCCATATCTTAAAAGATGGGCGCGTGATTAGTACAGCCTTGTACGGCGCGCATTTTCGCGGGCCATTTTTTTGGCGTGGCGCTTGATAGCAGAAGCTTTTGCACGCTTACGTACAGTTGTTGGCTTCTCGTAAAATTCGCGAGCTCTTACATCGGCTAAAATACCGGCTTTTTCGCAAGAGCGCTTAAAACGTCTCAAGGCAACGTCAAACGGCTCGTTCTCACGTACTCTAATGACTGGCATGTGGAAAACCACCTCACTTATGGATTATCAAAACCAGCACAATGTGCTGGCGGTAAATAAAAAAAACATCGTGATTATACTAATAATCGATGTTCTAGTAAAGCACTTATTATACTTATTTTTAAGCGCTTTTACCTCTTTTTTTACACTATTGAAAAATTGCACCTTTGTGTTTCATTTAAAGGATTAGTCTTAGCTCAAAGGCAGTGCTTTAAAGTGCAGCAAATACATTAAGCATAGGCTGAGCAGGGACTTTAAAGCATGGAGTCTGTCAAAGGTACAATAGTGGCAATTGTGGCATTATCTTGAAACTATCTGCCCATAGCAGCATATTTTTTGCTAAAATACAAAGTTTGATTTATGAGTAAAACAGAGATTTTATATGCGTATTTTAGGTATTGAGAGCTCATGTGATGAAACCGGTGTTGCCATCTATGATGATGCACAGGGTTTAGTCTCTCATGCTCTGCACTCACAGATTGCCATGCACGCAGAATATGGCGGCGTGGTACCAGAGCTTGCCTCACGTGATCATATAAAAAGAGTAATACCTCTTGTCAATAAAGTATTAAATGATTCTGATACCAAAATGTCAGATCTGTGTGCCATTGCCTATACCAGAGGCCCAGGCCTTATCGGTGCTTTAATGGTAGGAGCCATGGCCGCCCGCTCTCTTGCCTACGCTTTAGACATTCCTGCTGTAGGCGTACACCATATGGAAGGTCATCTTTTAGCACCTATGCTTGAGGACAATCCACCTTCTTTTCCATTTGTAGCTCTTTTAGTCTCAGGTGGACATACCATGCTAATTAAAGTCATGCAGCCTGGGTTGTATGAGCTTTTAGGCCAGAGTGTGGATGATGCTGCAGGTGAGGCCTTTGACAAGACTGCAAAACTTTTAGGTCTTGCCTATCCTGGCGGTCCTGCTCTTGAGAAGATGGCACAGAAGGGAGATCCTAAGGCCTATCATTTTCCGCGTCCTATGCTTGACAGGCCAAACTGTGATTTTTCTTTTGCAGGTTTAAAAACAGCTGTGCTAAATGCCACTATGCAGACGGATAATATCGATGAGCACAAGTATAATATTGCCAGATGCTTTAGTGATGCCGTAGTGGACACTCTAAAGGCCAAGTGCACAAGAGCTCTTGATATGTCAGGTTTAAACCGTCTTGTGGTGGCAGGTGGTGTCAGTGCCAACAGTGCTATTAGAAATGCACTTGATGAAATGATGCAAAAGCGCGGTGGTGAGGCTTTCTTTGCCCGCCGTGAATTTTGTACAGACAATGGCGCCATGATTGCTCTTGCCGGCATGCTGCGTTTTAAGGCAGGAGATGTACAGGACAATCTTGAGCTTGATGTGGTGCCGCGCTGGCCACTTACCGAACTTAAAGCTTTATAAAATGGATAGTGTTTTTATCAAGGATTTGAAAGTCTCCTGCATTATAGGCATACTGCCGCATGAAAGGCAGGTTGAGCAGGAGCTTGTGATAAATGTAAGGGTGCATCTTGATCTGTCACAATGCGCAAAAAGTGGCGATCTGTCACTCTCGGTAGATTATGCCGCACTTGCCTCAAAGCTTGCTGCATTTGCAAAGCAGGCTAAAGAGGAGCTGCTTGAGGTTTTAGCGCAGAGAATGTGCGCTATGATTTTTGAGAATTTTGCTGCAGAGTCAGTAACTTTATCACTTGCCAAGACACAGGCTGTAGCTGACTGTCATATGGCCGGAATAGAAATTACACGTTATAGAAATTAGGATGTAAAAAATGTCAGTAAAGGTTTTTTTAGGTATTGGTACCAATTTAAACAGGGATAATTCTATACGTTTTGCTCTTTTAAGATTAAAGGAGCTTTTGGGTGCTGTAGATATATCCTCAGTCTATGAGAGCAGAGCCGTAAGAGAGGCTGAGCCTGACTATTACAATATGGTAATAAGAGCTCAGTGTTCTTTATCCTTTGAGGAGCTGTATGAGCATATACAGACTATTGAGATGGAGGCCGGTGTTGAGATGATGTTCTACAACGGCACCAATTTTGGCTCCAAGCCAAGACTTGATATTGATATTTTAACCTATGGCGATACTGTGGCTACAAGACCATGCAAGGTACCACGTCATGACATTCAGGACTATCCTTTTGTACTGTGCCCATTAACTGAAATTGAGCCTGAGTTTATGCATCCTCTGCTTAAGATTAAAGTCAGTGAGATCTGGGAGGAGATGCACCCACGTCTGCCAGAGAAGATGCACGTTAAAAAGGTAGATTTTGATTTTAACAAAGAATTTGAAAACTGGGATAATTAAGGACAGACAATGACCTTAACTGAAGTTATTATTTTAGCAATTATTCAGGGCATTACCGAGTTTCTGCCTGTTTCATCATCAGCGCACCTTATCTTTCCAAGTCATCTTTTAGGCTGGCAGGATCAGGGTCTGGCTTTTGATGTGGCAGTGCATATTGGTACGCTGCTGGCAGTTATCTGCTATTACCTTGCAGATCTGGTGCAGATAGCAACCCATACCATAGAGTCTGTAGTTAAAAGACGCAATACCCCAATCTCACGTGTAGGCTGGTTTATTGTGCTGGCTACAATTCCAGCAGGTGCCTGCGGTTATATCTTTGAGCCGCAGATTGCCACAGTGGCAAGATCAATTGAAATTATTGCCTATACCACCATAGGCTATGGTCTGCTTTTAGGAGTAGCCTCCTATGTCAACCGCAAGCTGTGCTGGAGAACACTGGTTAATATTCAGGGACAAAGACCTGACAGTTTAAGACATATGACCTATCAGCAGGCCATAATCATAGGCTGTGCCCAGGCTTTAGCCCTAGTGCCTGGCACCTCACGTTCAGGTATTACCTTGACAGCAGGTTTATTCTTAGGTCTGCGCCCTGAGGCTGCAGCCCGCTTTAGCTTCCTGCTCTCAATTCCAATTATCATGGCCTCCGGTCTTTTAGAGGGCGTCAAGCTCTATACCACACCAGATCTTGGAGGTGCTGATATTCCGCAGATGCTGGTAGGTGCCTTTGTATCCTTTATTCTGGCCATCTCTGTTATACATTTCTTTATGAAATATATATCAAAATCAGGTATGGCAGTCTTTGTCATCTACAGAGTGCTCTTAGGCCTGAGCCTTTTATAT